>CAZDCJ010000015.1:2382-22294 GCA_964503935.1 uncultured Candidatus Saccharibacteria bacterium | reverse complement strand
TTCCTCATAACGACAATCCATAATTATTATCCTTCCAGCATCGCCAGCGTCTTCTCCACATCGGCGTAAGTCTCCACCTCCACCAGGCGGCGGCGGAATTCCTTGGCGTTCTCAAAGCCGCGGAAATACCACAGCAAGAATTTTCTCATCTCCAGGATCCCGTGCGCGCCCAGGTCTTCTTCCGACATACGGGCGTGGCGAAGCGCCGCCTGTTTGATCTCTTTCAGATCAAACTCATGATATTCCCCCGTCTCCAGATATTCTTTTATCTGTATGAAAAGCCACGGATTCTTGAGCGCCCCGCGCGCGATGCCTATGCCGTCCGCATGCGTCTTCTCCAGCATCACCTTCGCGTCCTCCGGAGTGTTGATGCCGCCGTTAGCGATCACCGGAAAGGGCACCATCGCCTTGATGCGCCGGATGGTCACGTAATCAATCTTGCCGACGAAGCCCTGCTGATAGCTCCGCCCGTGCACCATCACCGCCGCGAGCGGATAGTCCTTCACTTTCTTCATAAATCTGTACGCCGTGAACTTCCCTACCCGACCGCGGATCTTGATAGACACCGGAAGGTCCGTGCCCGCGAGCGTCTCCTCGATGATCTCGAGCGCCTTGTCCTGGTCGCAGAAAAGCGCCGCGCCCGCCCCGGTCTTGTACACCTTCGGCGCCGGGCAGCCCATGTTGATATCGATGCCCTGCGGACGGATCTTCTCCGTCACGATGCGCGCGGCATTTCGGAAATATTTCGGATCGTTCCCGAAGAGCTGCACCACGTACGGCCGCTCGCTCTTATCGAACTTCACGAGCTCCAGCGTCTTCTTCCCGCCATAAGAAAGCGCCGTCGCGCTCGCCATCTCCGAATAGAGGATGTCCGCGCCATAATATTTGCATATCCGGCGGAAAGGCGCGTTGGTGTATCCCGCCATGGGGGCTAGCGCCAGGATAGGTTTTTGAATTTTATCGTAAAAAGTGGGCATATCAATGTTTATTCATCATATTAAATGTCATTGCGAGGAGCGAGTACAAGTGAGCGACGCGGCAATCCCGAGCCTATGCGGATAGGACCGCCGCCGAAAGCTATACGAGTCATGGGTCCGGGATTGCCGCGTCGCCGGAATACCGGCTCCTCGCAATGGCATTAACCGACTTACTTCATTTGCTGCAATAATCTCACCGCCTCCTCATAGAATGGCCGGGCGAGCTCCTTCGCCGCAGAAGAAGTGATCCGCCCGAACATGGAAGCGACTTTCTTTTCCATTTCCTCCTTGGGAAATAATTTCTTACCGATATGCTTGGGCGCGCTTACCTCCAGCCAACTTATAGAGTAGGCGTCTCTGAGCAGATCCTGCTCCTCATCGCCTCCGACCTCATGTTTTGAAATAAGCTCCCGCACCCTGGCCGCCTTCGCCGCATCATAACCGTTATCGGTCAAAAAATCAAACATTATCCGCCCGCCTAGACTCGCGCTAGTCGAGGCTGGCCGAAGTTTATGCCCAGAATGGGTACGGGAATTACACCAAGAAGTTATTATAAGTCGTTAGCATTTTATGATCTTCCGAAATCAATCTCTTTATCCCGTCAAATATAGCTTTTCACACTCTCCTTATATTTCTCATGATATAATTCCATCCCCTCCCCGAAGTTGCCATTGATCTTCTCGACCAGTTCCTCCTCTTCGTAAAACTCGATGACCTTCTTCTTGAGCCGCTTGATTTCCGGCGGCTCCATGCCCAGCTCTTCCCACAAAGAGAGACAATCCTCCACCGTCAGCTTCTGCTTGCCTTCGTAGAGTCTGCGGATGACATGATTGTATTCGATCACCCGCCGTTCATCTTCGTGGAAATGAAGCTCGTAATAATCGAGATAATGGAGGACGCTCTGGATGTCGAAGCGCTGGAAATCCTCGATGTCCTGGATGATCTTGATGGCATTGATGACCGGCCAGCGCTCCTCGAACTCTTCGAAAAGCACCAGGTCGGCGAACCTTTCTTCCGTCACCTCCTTGAAGATCTTATCGCCGATGATGTGCGAGAGCCAGCCTTTCTCAAAGTCGGTAAGGCTTTTCCGGCCGGCAAAGTAGTCGAGGTCGTGGGTAAGGCGGCGCGCAAGACCGCTTAAGTATCGGGTGTCCGGATAGACGACTCCGGAGACGTATTTTTCCAAATCCAAGACTCCCAAGTCTTCCTTGATATTTAGCGAGAACCGGAGATGCGTAGCTTCGAGCGACATGAAAGCAGATTAGTTGTCATGTAAAAAGTCTAACACCAAAGAAACAGCGAGGCAATCATGTAAAACATGCCCCCAGGACTATCCGGCACCAGATTATTTACCGTGGCCGTAGCAGCTTAAAAAGCCGGAAAACTTAGGAATCCCGGGGCGAAAGACAGAAAAGAAGCGTTCCTACAGAAAAGAAGGGCATATGATCCTTCACTTAACCTTCGAAGAAAAAAGCGGACAAGAAATAAAGAGGGGTTTCATTCCCTCTTTATCCGATAATTTTTTTCAAACCACGAATGGACGTTCTTGAATTTTTCTTCGGTCGTATCCAGTTTTTCGTATGTGACTTTTTTGTTCCTAAGCGATGCGTTTATCTCATCCAGATACCCAAACAGCTCGCGACCTTCCGAATAAATTTGCTGAAGGACAGCGTTTCGCTCCATGATATCGGCATAGTTATAGGAATCTCTTTCCATATTCTCACGCTGGAGCCTCGCCAGACTCTTCGGACAGTTCGCTTCGGACCTCATCATCCGGGCATCCTTGATCTTGTCTTTCCATAGCCGGCTCCGATCCCTCCCGTGCCTTTGCTTTCTTAAGAAAAATAACGCCAGGACCAGGACCAACAGAAGCAAAGCACCCCATACTCCCCACTCCCGTGGAATGCATCCTATCATCAGTTCACCCCGCATCTTTTGTTTCTGTCCGCTAATCTTAACAGAAAAAGCCCGGGACGTTAAGCATCCCGATCAGCTCTTGCCGCCGACTCTCCGAACGGATCATTCTATCCACGGCTCATCTTACAGGCTTTTCTTTTCTCAGCAACGCCGCCTTTTCTTGCGCCCCCCTGTTCCATCCGCCCGACTTGCCGTCCGAACGCACCACCCGGTGGCATGGGATATCCGGATCGTAATTCGTATGCAGGATATTCCCGACGGCGCGATAGGCCCGCGGCCTCCCCGCCTTTTGCGCGACCTCCTTGTACGTAAGGGTCTTACCGCGGGGAATCTTTTTCACCACCTCGAAAACCCGCTCGCGAAAAGTTCGCGGCGGCACTTTCAAACGAATACACGGATATCCTCTGACCATGGGATCATAAGAAAAGATAAGGTAAGCTTCGACTATCTGTCCGAGGGAGCAGAATATTTCATTCTCCAGCCACTCGCAGCATCTTTCGTAAGTAAGATCCGGCTCATCCGTATGGATGATCAGGATTATCTTGGCATACTCACCATGATAATCTTTGCGGTCTTTGCACCCGAGAATAGCATCCAGCCGGCGCAGGAAATCCTCCTTGCTATAAGAACGGAACACTGCATTGCCGGCAAGATTTGCCACCACCGCTTTCTGGTCTACCAATTCGCACACCTCTACTCCGACCAGGCTGCCGTCTTCGTCCAGGACCGTACAGTCGGGCGCATGATTAGGATGCGGTCCGCAGGAAGGACTCCGATATCTGCCCTTCGTAAACTCAAGCCACTCGCAAACTATCCCCAGTTCCTTGATAGTCTTGTCGGGATATTCGAAATGCGCCGCGTATTGTCTCTTTTGGCTTGGCATATCAAAGAACGATTAATCCTTTTATTCCTCCGCCCGGCGATGAAGGTCCGGAACCTACCGCTGCGGGATCATGTCATCCCCCAGGAGCTTGTACGCGAAAGTGTCCAGATCCAATTCATAGACCTGCTCTGTCCGGCGCCGGCACTCACGCACCTGAGCCCTAATTTCCCTTCCGCCAGACTGTCGAATTTCGGCGTTCCCGTATCGCCGATAGTCCGGCAACGAAAGCCCTGGGGCTCCTTGAGGACGTTCCCCCTGCCGTCGAAGAGAACGACGGCTTGCCCGTCTTTCCCATGATCCGTCTTCAGGAAATAGCTGAAAGAGACCAGTTGCGTCCCGTCAGAGAGTTCGCAATACGATCCGGCGTCATAAATGCCGCCATATTCCGGATGTAGCTTCATAAACTTCTTTTTCCAGGAAGAATACGCGTCGCGATCGGCCTCGCAGAGAGAATCGACACACTCCGAGAAGACGATCGCGGCTAGCTTCTCTTTCCTCAGATCTTCCAGGTATTCTTCCGAAGAGAAAGAATACCGGACTTGGAGAAGCTCATCCTCGTCCCCTGGGATGAATGCCGTTTCCATCTCCGCTGCCGGATAGAGGCTGATTACGGCCATGATGATAAGCGCGGTCCAGATTGTCTGCAACGCCAGCTTTCTTCTGTCGGTATTCTTTTCCATGATTCCGGGTCTTATGAGATATGACTGACACCCTAGCTTCTCAGACATCGATGAACATATGGTCATAATGGATGATCGCATGGCCGTGCTTCCCGCCCATCAATTCCCGGACTCTGCCGGAACCGCACCTTGCGATCCCGAAACCGAGCTTGCGGCCGGACGCGCCCCGGATTCCCACGATATCGCCTTTTACGAATTCCCCCTCCACCGCGATGACGCCTACGGGAAGCAGGCTCATGATCCGAGTCTTGGAAGTGAGGAGGTCTTCCGCGCAGCGATTCACGGTAAGAGAGCCTTTGGCCAGCCCAGCCGAATAAGCGATCCTTCTCTTGATATTCGAAGATCTGCCGGCTGCCATGAAAAGCGTACCGATCTTCCGGCCGGCCATCATATCGGTCAGTACGTTCCTTCTCTTCCCCTCCGCGAGATGGACGTTGATGCCGGCAAGCGCGAGCCGCCTCGCGATATTGAATTTGGTCAGCATCCCGCCACGGCCGAAGGCGGTCTTGTCGGGAAGGACATATTTCTCATAGCTCCCGATATTTCCGCAGCGGATTTCGGGAACTACCTCGGCGCCGGGATCCCGGGGATTCCCGGCCACGAAGCCCGGAGCGGCAGTAAGGAGGATGACCGCATCGGCATTGAGCTGGGAGGCGACCAGGCCGGCCAGCTCGTCATTGTCGGTAAAGAGAAGCTCGGTGGTCGCCACCACGTCGTTCTCATTGATGAGCGGGACGATGCCTTCTTTAAGGATGTTCTCGAAACATCCGCGCATATTGAGATAATGGCTGCGATCGCGGAAGTCTTCCTTGGTGACCAGGACCTGGGCGCACGTCACGCCATATCGCCCGAACAGTCTGGCATAAGTTTCCATGAGCCTTACCTGTCCCACCGCGGCCAGAACCTGCTTGTCCGCGGTTCTTTCCGCGCGGCCGAGATCGACCAGGGAGCGTCCCGCTCCGACCGCTCCCGAAGTCACCACGACGACTTCGGTCCCGTTGTTCCGGATATTTACGAGCTCTCCGACCAGATGCCTGATGGTCTTGCCGTCGAGACGATCGTCCTCGTCGGAGAGGACTTTGGTGCCGATCTTTACGACGATGCGCTTGTACATATCTTACCAGATTATGATTATAGCCGGTTCCTCAGCCGCGTGATCTCGCTGATAAGCACGGTGTTGCCGGCCAGGATGATTATGAAGATGAGGATGAGGGCATTGCCTCCGAGGAAAATACCACCCATGATGGCGACGACGGACGCGCCCAAGGTGGTCACGATATTATCCATGGCCACCCCGCCGATGGCGTCGCTGATGCGCCCCGTGGGATTGACGGAAAAATTATGCACGACCAGCATCTCGCCGAAACAGCCGACCAGTCCTGCCGCGATGCCGGTGATGACATATGGCAGCCCGCTGAGTTCCGAGAATACTTCGATCGCCCGCACCATGCTTTCGGCAGTAAGGAGGATAGCGACGCCGGATAGCACAAGATCCAGCCAGATCCTTTTCGTAGGACGCTTCTCATAATAACGCTCCGCCCTCACGATTTCCGTATCGAGCGACTTGGGACGCTCACTCTTGCGAAAATGATAGAGGATGGCGGCGCAGAAGATGAACAGTATCACGCCTACCGGACGGATGAGCTGATAGAGGTCGCCCTGCTGTCCGAGCGCCTCATGTTCCGGTACCTGCCCGAAGAGCACCATACTCACTGCCACGAATGCGGTAAGAAGAGTAAGAGCCGTCAGAATGCGGATGGCATTGTCGATTTCCCGGGGCGCGGGCTTGGAAGCGTGCTGATTAAGAGGCTTGAGCGTTCCGCCGAACCCCAGACCCGGGAACATCGCGACCGCCTTGTCCTTGACATTAGCCAGATTCTGCCGCCACACACACCAGATCGCGTGGATGATATTATAAATATTCGAGCCGAAAGTGGCCGAGGCCGCGATGATGGCCAGGTTGATCGCGCGGGCATAGTCCTGATCTCGCACCGAAAGCGACGCGATCGCCGCCATCACGCCGATGATCATATCCGGAAAAGCCGTACCGAAGGACTGGAGGAATCCTCCCGCCAGCCCCGTCCGGTCCTTGAGGACATCGGTCGTTTCCTCGATCACTTTGGCCGTGCGGTTGAAGATATATCCGATGCCTACCACGAATACGATTACGATCGCCAAGATTTCCATCCACATGTCCTCGCTCTTCTCCAGTACTTCACCGATGATATAGTAGCGCAGGAATACCGCCAGGAGGACAAAGACAAGGACATTTATCAACCGATTCTTATTTGACATGCTTATAGCTTATCCGATTATAGTATATCTAATTATATCATAATGGAGAGCTTGGTACATGAGATCGAAAAAACGGATCCCGGAAGGGTCCGCGCCAGCTATGGATGAGAGGGTATCACTTTTTCGGAGATCGGACAGAAGAGACCGCCAGCATGCTCAAGGCAGTAATGGCCATCATCGCTACTCCGGAAACGAAGAACCAGAGCGGTACGCCATACTGCTCAGCTACCGGACCGGCAACCAGAAGGCCGAGAGGCAAGGTAAGAGACATGAGGCTTCCTGTCAGCGAGAACACCCTGCCCTGCGCTTCGTGAGGGATAGTCTCCTGCAGATATGCGACATACGGGATATTATATAGGTTACCGCTCCCGCCCATCAGAAGACAAAGCAGGGCAAAGAAAGCAAAGCCCCTCATATCCTGCGGCAATAGTCCGCAGAGCAGCGAGATGACGCCAAGCGCCAGAAGTCCCAGATGCACCGCGCCAAGCTTGTCACTGATCCTTCCGATCCGGCTTATCACTATCGCCCCGGCCATCATTCCCAGCGCATACAGGAATTCCACCAAGCCGGCATGCCAGGCGCTGAGTGCGAAATAATCGCTGGTCATGAGCGGATAGAATACCGCAAGCGGCAGAAAGAATACCATGGAGACAGTCGAAGCGAGAGTGACGATAGAAAGCTTCTTGTCTCTGAGATACAAGGCCGCCCCCTCACGGATCTCGCCAAGGAATCCCGGCCTTGCACTTTTCTCCCGCGGAGGGATTTCCGGGATCTTCACCATAAGGACTGCCAGAGTCGCGATCAGTGCTCCGACAAGGTCAGAAAGCAAGATGACCGGCAAGGACCAGGCCGCGTACATGGCTGCTCCTATCACCGGTCCCAGCATGAAAGCGCCGGACTGCAGGAACTGGCCCCAACCGCCCGCCCGCACCAATTCCGCCTGAGGCACGAGCCGCGGTACCACCGCCTGGACGGCAGGCGTATGGAAGACGTTGCCTATCGCCCGCAGCGCGAGCACGACATATACCGCTTCATAGGAAGGCCCTTCGAGGTACATGAAGAGAGCAAGCGCGGATGCCGAAAGTCCGATGAAGAGATCCGCGCCGATGATGACGTGCTTTCGTCTCAAGCGGTCGATCCACACGCCCGCGAAGGGACCAAGAAAGAACTGGGGCAAGAAAGCGAAGATTCCCGCAATCGACAGCACGAGCGGCGAGCCGGTCTCGCTGGCCAGCCACCAGATAAGAGAAAACTGCACAGCGCTGCTGCCTATGAGCGAGACAGTCTGCCCGCCGAGGAGGATAAAAAAGCCCTTCTTCCACTTGCCGTCCCGAGGATCGATTACACTGATATTGTCCATACATGTCTGAAATGATCACTAAAGCGGCCAAGTCTTTCTGCTGTTCTCGCAAACTATCTTTTCTCTGACTGTCCGATAAACTCGAAGACAGATATCATGCTTGCGCTGCCGTCTTTCATCCGCCGAAGCAGCACCGGCGTTGTCGGCAACTGCCGCAAGAAAAACCGTGAGAATATTCTCCTCGAAACGATATCGCTGACGCGCGATATCCAGTCTATTGCCCGAACTGCTCCAATATACCCCCCAAGTCCTCCGAATCTGGCACGGAGGTTTCCGCCGCGGTAGCGGCTTCGCGAGCTTCGTCTGCGGAATTTGCCTGCACATCTTCGTCATCCGCGCCTGCCTCCGATGCTCTGAGGGCATCTTCCAGGCTGTCTTCAGCCGTCTCTTCCGTGGCGGGAAGTTCCGCCTTGTCATCCCGCGGGGCTTCTTTCGCTTTCATTCCTTCGTATATGTTCCGCGCCGCGCTATGATCGACAGCGACGCAGGTAAAAGAGAAATCCCCTTCATATCTCCCATTGATATCGTTACCTTCGCATTTGCGATCAATCGCGATATTTTCGGCGCCGACAAGCATATCCTTACCGGGGGCATTGTCCAGATAATACACGCCCGCGCATCCCGTGCGCGGATTCACCATGTCTGTTTCTTCGCCTATGGCATGGCGGACCCACATGTTCCCTTTGGTACTAGGATCGGTCGCGATATAATTGCCGTAATAATCTATCCGGATCGGCATCTCATTCTTGGCATAAGCCTCGCTCAAAGACCCGCTTTCCTTTACCGGTATGTCTATCATCATATCCCCCATCTGAGTATTCAGCCTGCCGTCATAACCATACTTGATTTCGCGGGCAACGACAAAAAGCTTGTTCGCTTCCTTGTCAAAAAGCAGGAGCTCCCGAGAGGTATGCTCGAGCAAACCGAAATCGCGCAGGATCGGATCCTCGTAATTGCTGGTAATGACAGCTTCTCCTTGGCAGAAAGAATACCGTTCTTTGTCTTTCCACTCCTCCCATATGAGGTCCTCAATCTTGCGCTTATCCTCCGCGGTTGATTCCACCCCCCGATCTTCCTTTAACAGAGAAGGTTCCGAGGCGCGTTCGGGAGAAAATGCCATATACCCCAAAGCTCCGACTGCAGCGACCGTGAGGCCGCCGATCATAAGTTCTTTTTTCATGGAAGATGAAGCTAAATAATTATAAACCGCACTGCTCGGTCATCGCTTCGCAATCGAAGGCGCCGATCATGCACTCCGTCTTGGCGCCGTCCCAGCCGGCGCATTGCCCGAGGCAGGACTGATAGCCTTCGTCGAAGAGCGCCGGGGTAGCATTCGGCACCAGCGTCAGGCAGGCCGTGACATAACGGCCGCAAGCCGCCTCGCATTCCTGGGAAGCATCCGCATCTTTATCCGTCCCCGCGCTTACCTTCGGCTCGCTCGTTTCCGCGGTAATCAAGTCAGAAATCAATTCCGGCTTTGCCATAAGTTCCTCGCAATCTCCGGCACCGGACAGATACTCCTTGGTCTCCTCGCTGGAATCTTCGCACCCGGTAAGGCATTTTCCTTCATCAATCAGAGATGGACAGGCGTTTGCGGCGCCCTCGCATAGCGAGGCGCACTCGGAAGAAACAACCTCCTGGTCGCCGCCTCCTCCACCTCCCGACAACAGGAGATATCCTGCCGCCGCAGTGATAACGATCGCACCGCCGACAAACAGGATGATATTCTTGGACATACTTTTAGGCTTAGAATTATTTACATCAATTATATCATAATGAAGCTTCCCGGGATAATAAAAGAGCGCTTCTCGGCGCTCGCTTATTCCGGATGACCTCCGCATCTTTTGATAATAAAATACCCACTCTGCCGCCTCAGCTTACCGGCATAAAGGCCCCCTTCATAATCTTCATGCCCGCTTCCAGCCGGATGGGAGAATTGCCGGCGTTATGGATTTCCAAAATGATCGCATTGTCCGTATCCGGCTCGGCGATACTGGAACTGAGAAGGACCGAAAGTCCCAGCTGCGCGCACGATCCGCGCGTGCCCAAAAAGCATGCGTATCTGTCCCTGAGCGCCAGATGCTCCGCCGTAAATCCTAAGACGAATTCCCCGGGCTGGAGGATATATCCGTCGGGACCCATTGTAAACTGGTAGCGCTCACACTCCCCGCCCACGATAAGCAGTTCGACTTTCTTGGGAATCAAAAGTTTCGGCGAGAGCGTGAAAGTATAGCTCGCGCCTTTGAGATTGCTTTCATCGAACGGCGTAATGCCCAGCTCGCTATTTCGTACCGCGGCTTGAATGGAAGATGAGGAGAGGATCATGTAATGATGTAAATTAATAATTTTTCCCGCTTTCATGCCTTTTGTCATTCCGAGCGAAGTCGAGGAATCCCTCTCTTAATGATAGACCTATGGCATTTGAACAAGACAAGTAGTAATGAAGGGATTCTTCGACTCCGCTTACGCTCCACTCAGAATGGCAAAGTGAATATTGGTTTCGCTTGGAAAATATACCGTTTAGAACATCTCTCTCAGCGCCTCTAGTACCTGAGGCAGCTGATACCATCCGTCGGACCCGGTGAGATGGCCGCCCCCGGAAACCAAGATGAGTTCGGCGTCTAATTCACGGGCTAATTTTTTAGCATGTTCCACAGGTACCACGTCATCGTTGTCACCGTGGATGACTGCAAAACGGGAGGCTCTCTGCTTTATTGCCTCGAAATCGAATGGCATCTTAAAAAAGTCCTTTATCCCTGCTATCCCCACGTCATCAAGCGGCGAGGCCGTCAGTACTGCCCCTTTGATACGGACATCCGGAGAAGCTGATTCAAGATATCGCAGGATAGCAGGCGCCCCCAGGCTGTGACCGACCAGGAAATAATCATCCGATGTTCCGGGCAAAATATGGCGGGATAATTCCGCCACCCATTCTGACTCTACCGGTTTTTCCGGCATCGGCATAGGAAGCGCGCAGGTATAAACGCCGATTTTTTCCAATTCGGACATAAGCCACGGCCGCCAACCGCCGTTAGGCATACCTTCGAAACCGTGGATAATAAAAACTTTCTTCATATGTGATAGATGTTATGAGTTTGTCTATATGCATTATACCGCCAAACAAAAAACCATACAAAAGTACGACTTATAAGGTTCTACCTGTGGGGTATCATTCCTGAGAAGTCGGGGATCTAGTACATAATCCCGCTTCCTGGATCCCCGCGGAGGCGGGGATGACACAAGAAATCGAGGGCGAGACCCGCTCCCGCTTCTATATGCCCGCGGAATGAATTCCGCTACTCCAAAATGCAAAAAGGACAGTCCTTGCCAGACAAGAAGGACTGTCCTTGCTTCGTTAACGCTTATGCATAGTACCGGGATTGCCACGCTTCTCGCAGTAGCTCGAAACTCGCAATGACAGCCTGAGATAATCTATGCTACCGCCTTCGCAAACTGGCTATTGTAGAGCGCGGCGTAGAAACCGCCTTTTGAAAGAAGCTCCTCGTGCCTCCCTTGCTCGATGATGTTGCCGTCCTTCATCACCAATATGAGATCGGCGCTCCGGATGGTCGAGAGGCGGTGCGCGATGACGAAGCTGGTCCGGCCATGGGTAAGCTCGTCCATCGCCGATTGGATGAGGCTCTCAGTGCGAGTATCGACGGAAGAGGTCGCCTCGTCGAGGATGAGCATGGGCGCGTCCGCCAGGATGGCGCGGGCGATCGTAAGAAGCTGCTTCTCTCCCGCCGAGATATTATCGATGGAATCCGCGATGACTGTATCGTAACCCTGTGGGAGCGTGCGGATGAAATGGTCCGCGTGAGCCTTGCGCGCCGCTTCTTCGATTTCTTCGCGATTAGCTTCCGGCTTGCCGAAAGCGATGTTCTCCGCGATAGTGCCGGAGAAGAGCCAAGTGTCCTGGAGTACCATACCGAAAAGGCGGCGCACATCCCTGCGCTTCATTTTGCTCGTATCCACCCCGTCAATCGCAATATTCCCCTTGTCGATATCATAGAAGCGCATCAGAAGATTGACGATAGTGGTCTTGCCCGCCCCCGTCGGGCCCACGATAGCGATATTCTGCCGCGGCGCAATGCTGGCCGAGAAGTCATGGATGACCGGCTTCTCCGGATCGTAACCGAAGAAGATGTCTTGGAATTCCACCTGCCCTGAAATCGTTTCGGGGGCGCGTACGGTATCAGTCTCCGGATATTCCTCCTCTTCGTCTAGGAAATCGAACACTCTTTCCGCCGCTGCCACGATTGCCTGGAAGACATTGGCGATATTCGCGGTCTGTGAGATCGGCTGGGTGAACTGGTTCATGTACTGGAGGAAGGCCTGGATACCGCCGATAGTGACCCTGCCTTGGAGCGCCAGATAACCGCCGAGAAGAGTTGCCGCCACATAGCCGAGATTGCTGATGAAGTGCATGATCGGCATGATGAGGCCGGACATGAATTGGGCTTTCCACCCGCTCTCATAGAGGTCATCGCTGATGCGACTGAAACGCGCGACCGACTCGTCTTCGCCGTTATATGCTTTGACGATGACATGATTGGAAAACATCTCCTCCACATGGCCGTCCATCTTTCCGAGGGCGCTCTGCTGGGTAGCGTAGTAGCTTTGGGAGCGCTTCACGACAGTGCGGATAAATACCATACTCACCGGTATGATCATGACCGCAAGGACGGTCATCGGCAGGCTGATGGTAATCATCATGATGAGTACACCGACGATGGCCACTAAGGAGGTGATGACCTGCACCAGGCTCTGGTTGAGATTCTGGCTTATGCTTTCCACGTCATTAGTAACGAGGCTGATTGTGTCCCCTTTTTCGTGACGATCGGAGTAGCGGAGCGGAAGCTTCGCGACTTTTTCTGCGACATCGCGCCGCAAGACGAAAGTTATCTTCTGCGAAATCCCCGCCATGATGTATCCCTGGATATAGCCGAGCAGCGCGCTCAGGCCATAGAGCGCCACAAGGATATAGCCCGTGCGGACAATAGCGGCAAAATCGATGCCGCCGGTACCTATCACGCCGCGTATGATGATGTCCGTCATGTTTCCCAAAATCCGGGGACCCAAGACCGAACAGACCGTGCCGAGGACAGCGAGGACCAGGACCAAGACAAAGCTCCCCCGATATAATTTGAGGTAACTGATAAGCCGGCGCGAAGTCTTCTTGAAGTCCTTGGCCTTGGGAACCGCGCCCATACCGATGCTTCCCGGCGGCCCGCTATGCTGCCTCGGCCCTCGCCCGTTCATTTGTCTATTCTCATTGGAACTCATAATCTATTTTGATTGCTTTGAATTTATCCCGGATTCCCGCCTCCGCGGGAATGACACATCTCATTTCTTATCCATCTCCTCCGCTGAAAGCTGGGAAGCGGCAATCTCCTGATAGACCGGACAGGACCGGAGGAGCTCCTCGTGTCTGCCCTGCCCCACGATATTGCCGTTATCCAGGACGATGATATTGTCCGCATCCATGATAGTGCTGATCCGCTGTGCGACGATGATGATCGTAGAGTCCGCAAGTTCCTTCTTGAGCGCTCTGCGCAACCGGGCATCCGTCCGGTAGTCGAGCGCCGAAAAGCTGTCATCGAAGAGGACGATCGGAGTACGCCGCGCGATAGCCCGTGCGATGGAGATGCGCTGCTTCTGCCCGCCGGAAAGGTTGGTCCCGCCCTGGGCCACCTCGCTATCCATCTTCTCCGGAAGTCCGTCGATGAATTCCGCGGCTTGGGCGATCTCCGCGGCCCTCTTGATATCTTCGTCCGCCGCCTCCGGCGCCCCGTACGCGATATTGCTCCGGATAGTTCCGGAAAAGAGCTGCGCTTTTTGCGGAATGTATCCGATATGCGCGCGGAGTTCGCGCTGGGTGATGCTGCGGATATCCGTCCCGTCCAAAGTGACACATCCCGCCGTCACATCATAAAGGCGCGGGATGAGATTGAGCAGAGTAGATTTGCCGCTCCCGGTCGAGCCGATGATAGCCGTAGTCTCGCCGGGCTTCGCCGCGAAAGAGATATTGCAAAGAATCGGCTCTTCCGACCCGCCGTAATTGAAGCTCACATCTTTGAACTCGACTACCCCTTTTAAGAGAGAAGGCAGGGGCTCGGGATTATCGGGATCCTTGACCCGGGGCTCCATCCCAAGGACCTCTTCGATCCGCCGGGCAGACACCGCCGCGCGCGGCACCATGACGAAGATGAATGACAAGATAAAGAACGAGAATATCGCCTGCGATACGTATTGCATGAGTGCCACGATATCCCCGATATTGAGGGCGCCGGCTTGGACGAGATAGGCGCCGACCCAGACTACCGCTACGCCGGTAAGCCCCATGAGGAGCGTCATCACCGGCGAGATGAGCGAAATCATCCTCCCGACAAAGATGTTAAGGCGGGTCGATTCCTCATTGGCCTCGGAAAATTTTCCTTCCACAGCTACGTCCTTGTCATAAGCACGGATCACGCGCACGCCGGCCAGCATTTCCCGCATCTGAAGTCCCAGCTTATCTACCAGCTGCTGGATGAGGGTGAATTTCGGGATGGCGACGAGAAGAAGTACCGTCAGCACGGCGAACAAGAAACCGATGGCATAGAACATTATCCAGGACATGTCAGGCGCCAGGCGATATGCCTTGATGACCGCTCCGATTCCCATGAACGGCGCAAGGAGTGTCATCCTCATCAGCATCACGAGCACATTCTGGAGCTGTTGGATATCGTTGGTCGCGCGGGTGATGAGCGACGAGGAGGAAAATACATTGAATTCGCCCAAAGAGAAAGCTTCCACTCTGGAGAAAGCCGCGGCGCGCAGTCTGCGCGCATAAGCGGTTGCGATCCGAGCCGCCAGAAAACCGGTGGCCACGGTAAAGAGGCCGCCCAAGAGAGTGACGAGGAGCATCTCCGCTCCCACGGAATAGATAGCTCCGAAGTTCAGCTCCCCTACCACTTCATTCACGATCCTCGAAGTATAATCCGGAAGAGCCAGATTCACATACGCCTGCCCGGCCACGAAAAATACCAGGACCAGGAGCCACGGAAGGTAGGGCTTGAAATATCTAAGTATATAGCGCATTTATCTTCTTTGAGTGCTTATTTCCCAATATCCGAACAGAGTATCGGCTAACACCCAATTCTACCACGCTCGAAGACAAAAATCCATATGACAGACGGGATGTTATTGCAGGACACCCCCCCCTTGTCGACTCGGCGCAGACTAAATTTCCAATATGTTATGAAGTAGCGGATTAAAACCCGCTACTTCAGATGCAAAACCGTCTTAACGGATGGAGTAGCAGACTTTAGTCTGCGCTGCTATCCCAAGCTGGATCCGGAATGCGCGCGAACTAAAGTTCACTACTCCAAAATGCATAACTGTCTTAGCGGACGGAGTAGCGGCCAACCCTGTGCATTTTGGGATCACACCCGAAAGAGCTTGCTAAATCATGAGATAAAGTCTTGCCGTAACGTTCACTCCCTCTCGGGCGTGGTCCCGAAGCTCGACTCTCCCGAGTCCAAATACCTCTTCTATTTCACGGATATCAAAATAGGACACATCCAAGTGTTCTATTTTTGTATTGGCGGAAGGGGCGAGATTCGAACTCGCGGTACCATTGCTGGCACACTTGCACTCCAAGCAAGCGCTTTCAACCGCTCAGCCACCCTTCCATATCAAACGTGAATTGTTCCCCCTTTCGCCCGTAAATGGCATATAAACCGACTAAGGAGATATCCGACACCTCCTCAGTCTAAACGATTTGCCGCATTTTGTAAATAACCGCTCGCTCTGGGAAAAGTTACGAAAGCGGCTGCCGTATAGGCAGCGGGACGCCTGCTTTCCGTACCCGTATGAGATTCTTCCGCCTTGGGATTTCCATGATGATCCCTGTCATAATCGAAATCGACGAATTTCGGATAGCCGATAAAAATCCAGCAGAAGACCATGACAAAAATCAAGACGCGCCGAAGCGCCCCTGATCATCTTACCGCAAAGAAAGATACGCCTCTCTCTTTTTTTTCTCATAGTTCCCAGGGGATTATGAGAATGGTATTCCGAATGACACGATCCATGCTATCCGGATAAGATACCTAGAAGAACACCCTGTTCTTCACCTCGATATTTATCCTCTTCACATACCCCTGCTTCGTTACCGCCCCGCCGGAAGAGTCATAGACTTCATAATCATCCACTTGATCTCCGATGATCGCCTTGAGAAAGATTCTTTTTTTCTGAGACATACAACCTGCGGCTGATTTCCTGCTTCGGCTCCGAGACAGATATGCGGATTTCCGAGATGAAATACTTCGTGCCGTCGATCGTCTCTTCCCCCGCGAGTCGGGCTCCTCCGGGGCTCTCGGCCACATTGCCCAGGAAATCCCCGAAGACATAGTTGCAGATTTCCGAGAATTCCGCGAAACCGCCCCCGCCTGATTTGATGCTGCCGAAAGCTTCCTTCTCCCGGCCTTCCGGGACCCGGTAGAGGTCGCCACTGTTTAACGAATAGATCCTCGAGTTCCCGTCTAAGAACAGCTTGTAATTGTCGGAGGTGCTCCAGATAAGATTACCTTGCCAGCTCCTAAGCCCGCTGCCTGTGTCTTCCGAGACGACAAAATCGCAGTTGGTATCCCTGTACCCCTTGCGCTTGCCAAGAAGCCCTTCGACGAACAGGCCAAAAGTCGCATTGTCCTTAAGTCGGTATGGCATTTGCGCATATTCATATATTATATTTAATCAGGGAGCGTTGAAATGAGCTGGGTAAGCCTCGGATGCTGCGCCAGGATACGATAAGAGATGAGTTTAGTGATGATGGCGATATTGCGGGCATCCTCCCGAGAGTGCTCGAAAAACATATTTTTGAATTCCATCTCGAGGTCATTGAGGTATTCTGGGAGCGTTTCCGTATTTATCCTTTCTCGAAGATCCGCGATCAGCTTATCAAGTTCGTCTCTATCAAGCCATACCCCGTGGCACTCCGGACACACGTCCGCCATCACTTCCGACGTACCGTACCGGATCTGATAGAGGGGGCTCCCGTCCCGCGGGCAATCCACGAAAGTCCCGCCCGCCTTGAGTTTTTCCTCGTCACTCCAGAGATCGAAATCCAGCCAGCTTAGGTTCTCATCCCGCTCATCCTTGACTTTCTCGAGCTCATCCCGATCGAACCACATGCCGCCGCAATCCTCGCAGCGGTCCACACCGAAGCGGCCGACCGTGATCTCGTCCAGAGTTTTCCCGTCTCGGGGACATTTCATATATTTATATTTAGCTGCTTATTTGTATCTCTCCAGATCAAGGTTCATCTGTCCCATCTCTTCCGGAGTTATCACTTTCTGGTAGATGCAGGGGTTCTGTCCGTATTCGCAATACCTCCCGTCTTCATTCTCAATCCGGGCGGAGAATTCGATGGTCCGGCCGTCGGTAGACTTGTAAGCATAATAGTAATCGGGGTCCTTGGGGTCGAGAAGGATCCCCGCGGACTCGCCATAGCGGGAAAGAGCCTGATTGAGATATTCGGAAACCGGATTGGACTCCCGGAGCCTTACGAGAGAAGAGCTGATAGGCAGATCCGCTTTCTGTTCCAGATGATAGACAACTGCCAGCTCCGCGATCCGAGTAAGATTCGCGACGCGTAGATTGTCGTTTACGTCCTGCGCCATCCGGAGCTTATCAGCCTCGCTGAGCGATATGACCGGACTTTTGCCGCTCTCAGAATCCGAAGGAGATGCATTGTCGCGCATATCGATTATGCTCTTCATGAGCACGACGACGAAGATAAGGACAATGATAAGGATACCGACCGCCATCTGTCTGGTCTTCTTGGCAAGGGCCGGATCATGCGCCTGGATAGCCTGGAGGCTCTTCTTGAACTCCCTCTCGCTTTCCAAAGCCCTTTCGCGGGCAGCCTGCAGATATTCGGTAAGGTTAGCTGAAGCATGGCCTTCGGTCTTTTCCGGGACCGGTCCGGCTTCTTCCGCCGTCAAGGCAGCCGCCTCTTTATCCGGATCGGAAATCTCCGAAAGAGGGCTGTCTTTGGCCTTTTCCAAGAGATTGTCCAGGTCGTCTCGCATCGAACTATTCATCTTTTTTCCTTATTTATTAGCTTTATTCCGGCCGAATCGGTCGGGGTGCAAGCGCTTAGCCAGAGTACTACTTGCTATAATTCTAGCACATTTTTAGGAATCGAGGTATTTTCTATCTTTGAGTTTGTCCGGCATATACTGCTGATCCTCCTGATAATCGAAATTGGGAGAATATTTGTAATCTTTGCCGTAATCCAGTTCCTTCATGAGCTTGGTAGGAGCGTTGCGGATGTGGAAGGGCACGGGCAGCGCGCCGAAATCCCGAATATCCTTCTGAGCCGCACCAAGAGCAGCATAGAGCTTGTTACTCTTCTTGGACTTGGCCATATACACCACTGCCTGCGCGAGATTGATGCCGCACTCCGGCAGACCGATAAAGTGGCACGCCTGATAGGCGTCCACTGCTTGGGTGAGCGCCTGAGAATTTGCGATGCCGATGTCTTCGGAAGCGAAACGGATGAGCCGCCGGGCGATGTAGAGCGGATCCTCGCCGCCCTCGAGCATACGGGCGAGATAATAGAGCGCTGCGTCCGCATCGGAGCCGCGCATGGATTTGTGGAGCGCTGAGATGAGGTTGTAATGCTCTTCCCCTCCCTTGTCATACAAGATGGTCTTCTGGAGCGCTTCCTCGATTGCCTTGCGGTCGATCTGCGGGCTGAGGCTCGCGGCAAATTCCAGGACCCCCAGAGCGATGCGCGCATCCCCATCGGACATGAAGGCTAAGAACCGTAGGTCTTTCTTGCCAAGCTTGATCTTCTCCTTCCCGAGTCCGTTCTCTTTATCCCTGAGAGCGCGTAAGATGATCTTCTCCAGATCCTCCGGACCTAACTTTTCGAGCACGAAGACTCGCGCGCGGGAAAGGAGCGCGTTATTCACCTCGAAGCTGGGATTTTCCGTGGTAGCGCCGATGAGCGTCACGACTCCGCGCTCGACGAACGGCAGGAGGAAGTCCTGCTGCGCTTTGTTAAAGCGATGGATCTCGTCGATAAAGAGGACGGTCCGCGTCCCCAGACGCCCCAGGCTTTCCGCGCGCTCCATCTCCCGCCGGAGGTCTTTTACCCCGCTTCCTACGGCGCTCAAGGCTACGAATTCGCTTCCGGTCTTTTCGGCGATGATGCCCCCTAGCGTAGTCTTGCCCGAGCCGGGCGGCCCCCAGAAAATCATGGACGGGAGCTTGTCCTGGAGAATGGCGCCCTTCAGGAGCTTCCCTTCTCCCAGGATCTTTTCCTGCCCGAAAAATTCCTCGAAGGTCCGGGGGCGCATACGGTCGGCAAGCGGCCTTTTATCCGTAATCATAAAGTTATCCTAAGATCATTATTGATATACTATTTTAGCACTATTCGGAGGAAAGTTAAATCTTATCGAAAGGCCCGGTACCAAGCTTTTAAGATAAAAAATGAGATAGGCGCGAACCTATCTTTCATTGAAAAACTCAGATGGCGGTTTCCAGGACAACTCCTTATTCTTCCCGCAGCGCTTGCATCTATACATATATTCTATAGGATGCGGTTTTCTTAATGTATTTCTCCTCCTGGGCATACAACCGTCATCCGTACATCCCCTTTCAGCCTTTTTCCACTCATGTAATCCCAATAAACACCTGATCTTACCTATTTCCTCTTTCAATTGATATGATACAACCCTCCGATCGAGCATGATTTTCCTCCTCTTCGCATCCTAGCATTTCGCATGGAAAAAGCAATGATTCCGGA
>CAZDCJ010000015.1:0-2282 GCA_964503935.1 uncultured Candidatus Saccharibacteria bacterium | reverse complement strand
ACTCCATGAGTATGAGGATATTCCCTTCCCTGTCTTTCGCTTCCAGTACCTTCGCATAATGATGCCCTAACGGTGGTGGACAATGAGTCACTGATCTGATTTCCTTAGATATCTCCTCGATAGCTTTTCTCGATACCATATTTCTCTTCCTTTTTCTGATTTTCAATCATGGAACCTGGGGAGGAAAAGGCATATCAGATATGAGCCACTCATCCTCACCCGACTGCTTTTTGCCACATTTGCATCTATAGTCGTATTCATTGCCACCCCGCTCTTTGACGACCAGAGTTTCGAAGCGGTGCCGGTGCCTGAACAGTCCGCAAAGGATGACGCTCAGCGAACCTGTCACTTTCTGGAACTCTTTTGAAACCATCATCTTCTACTCCTCCTTTATTTTCTTCAAGCTTAGCACCACCTCCCGAAATGGCAAGCAAAGCAAAGACGCACCCCCGAGGGCGCGTCTTCGGATATCGAAAGCTTTCTCAAACGTACCTTTAGTGGCAGCCGAAGAAAGTCATGATATGATTCACTGATGTCTTTACCGTCGTACCTTTCTTCTGTCTGGTAGTAGCAGCCGATCGGTATCGGGCAGTCAAAGATACATTCCGTTCCGGCATAGTGAAAGTGGTAGTGGAAGCCGAGGCGTCGATGATGGCATCGGCAGTCCTTCCGGTCCATTTGTGGAACACCTTGCCGGTCTTGGGCGCGTCCGCGGTGATAGTCACGGTATCGCCCGCGGCATACCAGCCGTCGCCGCTCCCGCCCCCTACCTTGAGATAATAGCGGCCGGTCTGCTCTCCCTTCTTGCCCTGCTCCGCCTTATAGGTAGCAGTGAGATTGACATTGCTGCCCGGCATCGTAACCGTAGCAGTTGCCGCCGTGACGTCAGAGACACTGCCTGTGTCTCCCGTCCATTTGTGAAAGACTTTGCCGTCCCCCGGAGCATCCGCCGTGATAGTCACGGTCTGGCCTTCCTCGTAAGAGCCCGAGCCGGATCCGTCAGTTATCTTGAGCGCATAAGATGTCTCATCCTGCTCTCCGGTCGTGCCCCCAGTCGTATCTGCCGCGGCTACATAGGTCGCGGTAAGCGTAATAGCGGAAGATGGCATAGTGACCGTAGTCGAAGCTGACTTGGCATCCAGGGCAGCTTCCGCATCTCCTGTCCATTCATTGAATGCCTTGCCTGTTTCCGGAGCGTCCGCGATTATGGTTACCTGGGAGCCTGCGGCATAGTTGCCTGAACCTGAACCTCCCTCGATGGTCAGCGCATAAGTAGTGGCCTCTGGGGTCCCTCCTGTGGAATCTTCCGCCGGATCATTACTCGCACCGAATTCCTCCACGACCATCATGAGCGAACGACCCTGGTACGTGCCGCCTACGGCCGCGACGCCAACGTGCTCATATTTCGAGTTGAGAATGTTCTTGCGATGGCCTGCGCTGTTCATGAAGCCTTCATGGACTGATGCGGCCGTCTTATAGCCGTAAGCGATGTTCTCTCCGATAGCAGTCCAGTCATAGCCTGCCTGGTCGATCCAGTACGAAGGACCGTTCCCGTCGGGCCCGACATGGGCGAAATACTGCCGCTTGAACATATCATTTGCCTTGGCGGTCGCCGCTTGAGTGAGCTTGGCATTCTTCAGAAGAGCGCTCGCTCCTGCCTCGCTGCGCGAATCATTGATAAGAGGGATTACGTCATCTCCCGTAAACTCCGCGGCATCCGCAGTGCCGATACTGGCAAAGAATGCCAGGGAAACGAATATGGAAGCAATACCTGCGAGCCTCCTACTGTTGCTTTCTATCATATACGGTGTCTCTTAGATTATTAATTCTCTCCTTGTGGTCTATCATAGGCTGTCTTTTTAACGGATTATCTTAACGGATTAGTTCGCGGACGGCGCGGACCCGATGGCCACATCCTCCATCCGTGCCTTCCATTCTAGCATCATTCCCTACCCTCAACAATCTTGACGCCAAGAGAGAAAAATGTTGACCGGGATTTACGCAGAGCCAAGCGGAAAGGACGGCCTGCCGACACAAAAACTCCCCTGCACGACTTTGTCGCGACAAAAAAGCGCGATTGCTCGCGGCTCTTTGATTTACAGATATGACACCCTCGGCCCTAGTGAAGACAAAAGTATTTCCGATTCCCTACATGATGCTATCCAGCAGGTTAATAGCCCATTCTCCCCGGATTACCTTGAAAGCTACTAGGGCGAGAAGGAAAAAGCCTATTATCCACATGAGCAAGGTGAGAAGATTCCTTTTAGCTTCCTTATCGACCG
>CAZDCJ010000014.1:0-22354 GCA_964503935.1 uncultured Candidatus Saccharibacteria bacterium | reverse complement strand
CTATGTGCCGGAAGAGATTTCCGTCATATATCCGCTGGTCGTGGATGGAAAGACGGTATATGAGAGCTACGGGGATTTAAGCGGCCTTCGGGTCAATTATGATATCCGTAACCATCGGGTGACCGGCATGTACAGCCTGATGACCCATAACTATCAGAGCTCGGCTTACGATGCGGAGACGGACACGTCCAAGATCCTGGAGACCGCGATCGGGAACGGTTACGGGGATGTGATGCCGATGCGGGCGGAGGATAGGACGGGGGCGGAGTACAAGGATATCAGGATCGCGCTCGATACCCCGTTCCTCAGTTACGAGAGCATGTATCGGTATGATAATAATACAAGCTCAGAATATCTCGTCCCATGCATGGTATTTCCGATAAAAGACGGATCCGAAGCGCCAGTTTACTATCGTAAGCGGGTGATAGTGCCGCTTATCAAGGACTTTCTTCAGAACTATTACGGCTATCCGGTCATGATGAAAGGCGGGGTTGCCGGCAGTGCGGGGACAGCGGAAGGAAGCGCGGGGATGGCGGTGGACAGCAGCGCAGGAAGCGGCGTATCAGTCGAAGTCGCTCCGTCCGTGGCCGTGCCTTAGCATGTCTTTTCCAAGGGATTACTCGTAGGATACAAAAAACAGGAAGAATGATTCTTCCTGTTTTTCGTTCGCGTCTAGTCTTTATTGAGACTCGTCGAGATTATCGTGATGTAGAGGGCCGCTACTCCTACCAAGGCGTAGATTATCCTTGTCAATAGTGACATTTCTCCGAAGAGGGTTGCAACCAGATCGAATCCGAGTATTCCGACTAAACCCCAGTTCAATGCTCCCACTAAAACTAGGACTAGAGCGAGCCAATCCACCATGTTTAGCTTTTGCATAGTTTTCACTTAAGGATTTATAAAGAACCTCGACCTTTATCCTATTATAATATAATCATTTTCATGCGGCGTCAAATATTTCGCGGGTCGCGGATTGTTGGGTTGGGGGATATGTGTTAGAATCCGAATGGTGCGTGTATTTGGGTAAAAAATAACATCCAAGATGGCAAAAGCCAAGAAGCTTTTCCTCTACATGGCGCGTTGGCAGCTTTCCACGCCGATCCTGTACGGGGTCCTCGTGATGTTGCCATACGACTATCTGACGGAGACGGTAATCGCTAATCTCATCGGGGCGCTCATATTCTTCCCGGTAGATGGGATCATCTTCAAGAAGTAGGGGCGAAAGAAAACATTTTGTAGCGGCGTAATAATAGCATGGGAAACGACTCTCTAACTGGTTTGTGTATCTCAAAAACTGATGAGGAGCTGGTCGCTTTGGCTCTTACGAATCAGGATTATTTCGCGTGCATGGTGGAGAGATATGAAAAGAAGCTGCTTTCTTACATTATCCGCATATCGGGCTTAGGTCGCGAGGATGCGGAAGACGTCCTTCAGGAAGTTTTCGTCAAGACCTATGTAAATCTGAATTCATTCGACAGCAAGCTGAAATTCTCTTCCTGGATCTATCGCATAACTCATAATGAAGTAATCAACAGTTATCGGAAGAAAAAGGCCCGGCCGCAGAGCGCGATGGATCTGGATGACGAGTTCCTTAATAATCTGGCATCGGACATGAGTACGGACGGGCATATCGACGGGCTCTATCTTAAGGAGAGCGTGAAGATGGTCATGGAGAAGATCGAGCCTCGATATCGGGAAGTGCTGGTCCTGCGCTTCTGGGAAGACAAGGATTATGGCGAGATTTCGGATATCTTGAAGAAGCCCATGGGCACGGTGGCGACGCTGCTATCTCGGGCCAAGGCGAATTTCGAGAAGGAACTCAGGCGACAAAATATTAAATTGTGAACACATATGGAGAAAGATTTCAGCAAAGAGGTTCTTGAAAAGATCAAGAATGAACAGATAAAGCCTATATCCAAGTGGCATTTCGTGCTCAGGGATTCGGTGGTCTGGCTTGTTTTTGCCGCGAGCATAGTCTTAGGCGCTCTCTCGTTCTCGGTCATCTTGCATTTCTGGGAAATCAACGATTGGGACGCCTATTATCGCCTTTCTGAGAATTTTCTCGCATTCATACTGATGACGATGCCGTATTTCTGGCTTATATGCTTCATGTTGTTCGCATTTCTCGCATACTACTATCTCAAGCACACCCGTACGGGATATAGGCTGGAATTCGCCCGGGTAGTCGTGTGGAATCTCGCATTTTCGCTTTTCTTCGGGAGCATTCTGTACAGCGTCGGAGCGGGGAGGCGGGCGGAGAGCGAATTCGCCGAGAAGTCTCAATTTTACAAGGAGCTTCGCAACGAGCAGGAAAAGATCTGGCTCCGACCGGAGAAGGGGGTGATAATCGGCCGGGTGACATATATCGCGCAAAGCGGCGAAATATTGGAGCTGGACGACCCGCACCAGGTTACTTGGATAGTGGACACGAGCGATACGGAATATTTCCAGGGCTTTGTCGCGCAGAAAGGATTCATGATAAAGATCTTCGGGAAGCGGGGCGAGGAAAATTTTTTCATCGCGGAGGAGATCCGTCCACTCATGAAGGAACGGGGGCCGCGGATGACGCCGTAATGGCGGAAGAATAGCCGTGTTAATTATAAGAACAAATATCGGCTCATGCGTAAAATATCATGGGTCAGGCCAATTTTGCCGAAGCATTTCACATAATTAAGCTTCACGACATTTTATTAAATCTGCCAAATATTATCTTCCGCTATAAAACAATTATTTTTGTCATTCTGGCAAGAATTCCTTGTTTTCTTATCAATAATACCCGTCTCTTTATGCAGCAGATAGTTTAAGGGATCCTTGCGAGGATGACAGAATGTAGATTTTATCCTAGGAAAAGGATTTTGTATTACGAAGCCGTCTATTATCAAGAAATGACAAAAGGTTTCTTGTGTTAGCTAATGATAAAAATTTTCTGAAATAAAATATGAGGCGCCGCGTAGTAATATATGTGAGGGTGCCTTATTTTTATTAAGATAAGACAAAAATATGGAAAATAAGAGAATTATCGGTCTGGCTATCATGTCGGTGGTGATGGGTACTACGATCACTACTGCCGGCGCAAGCGGAATCCGCGAGAGATTCCGGAACCCGGTAAGCATGAACGGAGTAATCCGGGCGGAGAGAGAAGCGCTCCGGAGCGGAGATTATCAGGGGTGGAGATCCGCCGTGGAAAATAGCGGTCAGACTGAGATTTTGGAAGCGATAAACGAGAGCAATTTTGCCAGGTTTTCCGAAGCTTTTACGCTGTGCGAAAGCGGGGATCTGGAAGGCGCCGAGGCGATAATCGGCGAGATGGAAGGGGTGGAGCTTCCCGAATGCGGGGTGCGAAGGAGCTTGGGGCTGAGTTTAGAGGAACGGGTGGCTTTGAAGACGGCGCTCGTGAATTCCGATTATGACGGCTGGAAGGAGTTGATGGAAAAAGGGGGAAACGAGGAGTTGGACAAGCACCTTACTCAAGATAATTTCGGTGTCCTTGTCCGGGCATGCAGGCTTATTGAAAGCGGCGACCGGGCAGGAGCGATGGACCTACTAGATGAGGCTGACATCCCCAGGATGATGCTTGTGGGCGGCGGGAAGAGGCACGGCGGTGAAAGGGGTGGGATGGCATTCAATGAAAGCAATCGCGAGATACTCGCGGCAGCTTATGAAAACGGAGATTATGAAGCGTGGAAAGCTCTGATGGAGGGACGCGGCGGCAAGATACTGGAAATCGTGGATGCGGATAATTTTGCGGAGTATTCTCGGGCGAAGTTATTTCAACTTTCCGGCCAGCCGGAGGAAGCGAAAGAAATACTGGATGGATTGGGATTTCCGTTCTCGGAGCGGAAAGCAAGAGTTTATGGCACCGGTACTGGCACGCAGCAAGGATAATTATTTTCCATACCACTAAGACGGCTCGCTTGACGAGGAGCCGTTTTTTTGTTGACTTTCGGCCGGTCCCTGATATTATGAAAAAGTGTTACTAAACGAAGCATATTATGATTTTTTCCCAAAAAGCTCTGGATATAGAGGAATCGCTTCTCAATAAGTGGGATTCCGATATCAGGCGGCGGATCGCTGAAGGTGAAGATATCCTGCAATTCAATCTGGGGCAGCCTGATTTTGCTTGCCCCCGTTTCCTGAAAGAGGCGATAGAGGCCGCTAATTGCAGGGAGAAGAATAATTTTTACATACACACCGGCGGAATGGACGAGGTGCGGCAGGCAGTCGCGGGGATGATGAAAAAACTTTCCGGCTTTGATTATAAAAAAGACGAAGTGATCCTGACTAACGGAGCCAAGGAGGCGCTTTTCCTTTCTCTTGCGGCGATTATCAATCCGGGCGATGAGGTGATAGTGATCGCGCCGCACTGGCCGACCTATCGAGAGCAGATAAGGTTTTTGGGCGGTACTGCGGTCATCGTGGATGCGAAAGTGGATTTCAGTCCTGATTTGGAAGCTATAAAGAGCGCTGTCACCGAAAAGACGCGGGCTATAATTATCAACAACCCGAATAATCCTACGGGGGCGATATATGAGAAAGAAGATATCGATGGAATCGTCGGGCTTGCGAAAGAACATGACCTTTTCATCATATCTGACGAGGTCTATAATTCGACCGTGTTCGACGATAAGGAATATACATCAGTAGCTTCCTGTCCGGATGCGAAAGATCGGACGATAATCATAGACGGATTTTCCAAGACGCTGTCGGTAGCGGGATACAGGCTTGGTTTCGCGTTCGCTTCAAGGGGAGTCGTTGATAACATGATAAAGATAAAGAGCAACATCAACGGGAATACCAACTCTTTCTTCCAAATGGTACTCGAAGATATCCTTACCGGTAGCCTTGAAGAACTTGTCGGATTTATCGAGATGACGCGTAGCGAATACCTACGGAGGAGAGACTTTGTTTGTGGAAAACTCGAGGAGATGGGAATGGGACATGAGAAGCCTGCAGGGGCGTTCTATGTATTCGCAAGGATCCCGGGAAACTTAAGTATGGGCTCGCGGGAATTTGCCGCATATCTTCTCGACAAGGCCGGTGTCGCGGTAGCGCCAGGGATATTCTTCGGAGGGTCATTCGACCATCATTTTCGCCTGTCTTTCGCTTCTGGGGTGGAGGATCTGGAGAGGGGAATGGAAAGGATAAAAAAGACTATTGGCGGATAGTTATCCACATTTGACATAGTTTTGAGTTGTTGTAAAATAGTATCAAGTTAATGACATATTTATGAGTTTTAGTAGAAAGACAAATATGCACGTAGCCGCCTGGGCCACATTTGGCACCATCGGTTTTGTCTTGTCTTCTAAAACTTTATAAATAGGGCGAGGTTCAGAGGAAAATAAAGCTTGAAAAGACGAGACACAACCATGGAAGAGGGGTTGTTTTTTGTTAAAGAGATTTTAGTCTGATCATTCTCCTGCTTTTTGCCGAAGCTAGCAAAGGCAAAGAACGGGGGAAGAGGTTAGATTAAAGACAAAAATAGGAGGGGAGTACTGATGGTCGATATGAGACCAAAGAAAAGGATAGAGGTGATTCTAGCGAATATTGTCCCAAAAATCATAGCAAGCGCTATATTTGATGAGGACAAGAAAGTTGGAATGCTAATGGACCAGCGAAGCCGGGCAATGAGACTAAGCGAGGAATGCGATCCTTTCGAGAAAGAATCATTCCAATCGAGGATAAAAGACACGTTTGCTCCGTTATTGGGAGAATATCCGGAGGATTCGGAAGAAAACCCGTGTCTTGTGATGCAGTATCCGCTCGGATTCGAGGAACTCTTATAGGCTCTTTGAAAAACGATTATGACTGAAATAAAAAATAGGAGGGATGTGAGTGCTAAAGATCAATAACCAGTTCGGAGAAATTTGTATTCCCGAAGTCTGTTTGGGAAAATTTTCAGATAAAGACGACCTGACTAGGGTTTTTCCTGGACTGACAAGCGCAAGATTCGAATATCCGGAAGGAAGCGATTCTTATGTATCTTTCCTCAAGGTTTATATGGATCTTAGCGAATTCGAGGCATATATCCAAGAGGTCGAATGCGTTTTGTCGGATATGAGGGATGAGCTGAAAGGCATGATTGATCATAGGGACGCATTGCTCGGAGGGCTGATAAAAGGCTTCCCGGAAATGTATAAGAGAGAAACCTTCGTAGGTTTTTATAAAAACTTATGCGAGGCGAAGAAAGACTATGATCTGCGGACGATGAGCCAAGGCTCTAGTACGTCTATTGATTATGATAAGATACCTGAAGGGAGATGCGCACGTACTGAGGTACATATCAAGATCGCATATTTCGCGGTTCGTGCCGAAGTTGAGGAATGGATCGAGAATGAAGGATTTAGGATCAAGAATAAGGTCAGTTCGATCGGGGAAAAAGAAAAGCTTTTGGAAAAACTGAAACGTATCCGGAGGGAAAATCATGTGATATGATCGCCGAGCTTGATGAAAGCGGAGCGGTCATTTTTATTTGGTGGAAGATTGTTCAGTTTTGGAATAGACCTATCATCTTTTCATTCCGAGCGAAGCGAATAATCCCGAACTTATGCGGGACATGCCGGGATGTCTCGGCAAGCCTCAGCATGACAGGATGAGGAGTCAGGGCGAAACACCTCCGGATCTTATCTTAAGGCCTTACCTGGTTTGACATATTTTTTCATATGGTTATAATATCCCTGTAAGTCATGAAAACTATGAAAACAGGCATAAGCAACAAATTCTATTTCTTTTATTTTTACAGCCACTCGATGAGATAGGTGCTTTTGCTTGAGCTCATAACAAGGAAAACAGCCTGTCTCGCAGGCTGATTTTTTATGCGCTTCACCCGCAAGCTCCGGTTCTCTCGGGAACGGAAGCTTACAGGTAGGCTCAACTAAATGTTGTGATTCTGCTAAAAACGCACTTTGATAAACAAAAAGTCTGGTGATAGAAATGAAAGCAATAGTCGTATCTTTAGCGCCGATGGACCTCGGTGTCAGAGAAGCAAAATGCTGCCTCAGTAATGTCGCATATACAATGAATTTTTCGCGCTTTCCTTTGAGTTTCTTCGGAGACTCAAAGGACGGAGAAGGCCGGATGAATATCAGGATCGGAGCGATGGATCAGGTTATCGATGATCTTATGGCATTCTTCCGAGGGATAAGATTCGATGAGAATGGAGATATTCATATCGTCGATAAGAATCTTTCCGAAATGGATGTAAAAGATTATCTGATTGCTATAGCTATATGTATATCCGGCCATACTCATCCTCTCAGTTTTCCTATAAATACGGAAGGAGTCACGAAGATAAACGGAGAAAGCTCCGTGATAGAGAAGATGAGAAAGTTGATAGAGAATATAGCATTTCTCGAAGGAAAACAGACTATAACAACCAAACCGATTTTACAGGAGGTGTGAAACATGAGTTTGTGCATTGAAGGAATTCTAGGCGAAAATGATATCCGTTGCCGAGGGATGAGCTCGATAAATATTAGCATTGAAACAGGATTGGAATCTGAGTTGGAAAGAATAATGGAAAAGAGATTCCCGTCCGGTCTCGAGATATTTATCGGCCAAGAAAAAGCAATTCTTTTCGCTTCGGCTGAAAAGATGAATCAAATCGAGCAATTTATGTACAAGGGAATTGTCGTGGAAATTGAAAAAGCGAAGAGAGGAGAAGCGACCGTATTGACTTTAGAGGAAATGGAATTCCTACTGTCCAATGTATGACAGGCAGGACAAGGGCGCTAAAAAACATAGCATCGAGCAATAAGCTCATCAGTGCTATGTTTCTTTTTTTGTCCGAATGTTACTTTGTTACGGCGAGGAAGCTGGTGAAATTGAATTTGAGGTCCTGGACTCCTTTCTCAAGGATCTCGAGGCCGTAGAGCTCAGCGCAGTTTTCCGGGGCGAGGACGGCGGTATCTGGCGAGAGCACACCTTCCGAGAGGTCGCGGGCGGCTTTGGCCGTATCGTCGCGCTCGATGATTTCCGCATTGGGGAAGCGGCGGCGAAGGAACATCTTACATTGCTTGAGCGCCTGGTCATGGGAGGCGATTGCCTTGATGTTTTCGATCTTAGTCCCGCGTACCGCAAGCAGACAGTGAATGACGGGGATTTCAAATAATTCCTTAATTTCAAAGAGGTGCCGGCTCATGGCATAGACGCTCTCGATCACGATACCGCCGTTGGAGTTCTCGATAGGGAATATGCCCATGTCGATCTCGCCCGCGTCGAGCGCGGCAAGGACGTTCGGGACGGAGATAAGATATTCGAGTTTGTAATCTTTGATATTGTTCTTACGGCAATACTCTCGTGCTGCTTGCTCGGAAAAACTGCCGAGGGCGCCTGAGACGCCGATCAACGTATCTTGCATATGTTTTGTCCTTTAGGCAGTGATTTGTCTTATTTTTCCTTTTTATAAATCAGGAAACTTATTGATATCCAGAAGACTGGGATAAGGATCAGTATCAGGTCGAGCGGTTCGGACATATTGATTGGATGCGAGAGGAAATAACATATCGTCAGCGTAATATAGATCAATTCGAAAAAATAATGCGCTTTCATCTTGTCACTCTTCGGACCGGTAACAGCATCGTTTGTTTTGTTCGTCTTCATGTCAGGATATTAGATTTAGCTTAGTATTCTTTATGGAATGTCAGATTCGAATCAATTTTCTTTCTCAAACTTGCATTCCTTGTTCGAACAGATGACCCTGCCCTTTGCGGCGAACACCATGAGATTGCCGCATTCGGGGCATTTCTCGCCGGTCGGTTTCTGCCACATGGCGAATTTGCACTCCGGATAATTGTTGCAGCCGTAGAAGGCTCTTCCGGCCTTGGATTTCTTCTCCACGATATCGCCCTTGCCGCACTCCGGGCATTTGGCGCCGGTCGGTTTAGCGATAGACTTGATATTCTTACACTCCGGATATCCGGAACAGCCGAGGAAAGCACCGAAACGGCCGCGCTTCACTACCATCGGCTTGCCGCATTTATCGCAGGTCTCGCCCGAGAATTCCTCAATCAGCTTCTTCTCTTCTCCCATCGGCTTGGTAGTCTTGCAGGTCGGGTAATTGCTGCAGGCCATGAATTTGCCGAAGCGCCCCAGCTTGATTATCATCGGCGAGCCGCATTCGGGGCATTTCTCGTCCGTCTTCTCTTCGGTGATGGCTTTCTTATCGATAGACTTTTCCTTGGCGCTAAGGTTCTTGCTGAAAGGACCATAGAAATCCCGCATCAGCTTGTGCCATTCCTGCTGTCCTTCGGCGACCTTGTCGAGGTCCTCCTCCATCTTGGCGGTGAACTCGATGTCTACGATGTCGGGAAAATGCTCGACCAGGAAGTCGTTGACGATGAAGCCGATCTCTTCCGGCATGAAGCGCTTCTCTTCTTTCTTGACATAGCCGCGCTCCTGGATGGTGGAGATGATAGGCGCGTAAGTGGAAGGACGGCCGATGCCGGAGGCTTCCAGCGCTTTGACGAGGCTGGCTTCGTTGTATCTGGCCGGCGGCTGCGTGAAGTGCTGCTCGGCGAGGACTTTCAGGAGGTCGAGCTTTTCCTTCTCTTTGAGCTGCGGGAAGAATACCTCCTCGCTCTTCATCGGATAGACGCGCATGAAGCCGTCGAACTTGATGATAGAGCCGCTCGCGCGAAGCCCGTATTTGCCGGCCGCCACCTCGATGGTCGTGAGGTCGCTCACGGCGCTAGCCATCTGCGAGGCAAGCATCCGCTGCCAGATAAGCGTGTAGAGCTTGTATTGCTTGGGGTCGAGATGTTCCTTGATGCTTTCGGGAGTGCGCGCCGGGTCGGTGGGGCGGATGGCCTCGTGAGCTTCTTGCGCGCCTTTGCTCTTGGTCTTGAAGTGCCGCTCTTCGGCGTATTCGGGTCCGAAATGGTTGACGATGTAATTCTTGGCCACATCCTGCGACTCCCGGCTCAGATTCAGAGAGTCAGTACGCATATAGGTGATAAGACCGACGGCGCCGCCGCTCCCTAGCTGGATTCCCTCGTATAGCTGCTGGGCGACCATCATCGTCTGTTTGGAGCTGTAGCCGAGGCGGTTGTTCGCGGCCTGCTGGAGCGTGCTGGTAGTGAAAGGAGGCAGCGGGTTCTTCTTAGTCTCTTTCTTCTCGATCTTGTCGATGGCGTACTTCTCTTTCTCGAGATCCGCCTTGATCTTCTCAGCCTCGTCTTTCGTCTTGATGTCGAGTTTCTTGAGAGTCTTATTCTCGATTTTCACGAGCTTGGCCAGGAAATTCTCGTCAGTTCCGTTCTTCCTGAGGTCGGAGTTTATTTCCCAATATTCGTCCGCTTTGAAGGCCCGGATCTCGCGCTCCTTTTCTACGATGAGTCGTACCGCGACGGACTGCACCCTTCCTGCAGAAAGGCCATAGCGGATCTTCTTCCAGAGGAGGGGGGAGAGCTCGTAACCCACGAGACGGTCCAGGACCCGGCGGGCCTGCTGGGCGTCTACGAGGTTGAGGTCGAGTTCTCGCGGGTTCTCGAGCGCGGAGAGGATAGCTCCTTTAGTAATTTCATGGAAGACGATGCGTTTGTATCCTTTCTTGGTTTTGCTCTTGCCCGTGAGGTCGAGCCCCAGGATCTGCGCGAGGTGCCAGGAGATCGCCTCTCCTTCGCGGTCCTCATCGCTTGCGAGTATTATTTCGTCTGATTCCTTGGCGAGACCCTTCAGTTCGCTCGCGATCTTCTTGGATTTGGGGCTGATGACATATTGTGGTTCGAAATCGTTATCCACATCCACTCCGAGCTTGCTCTTGGGCAGGTCCCGGAGATGTCCGAAAGACGATTTGACTGCGTAACTTTTGTCCAGAAACTTGGAGATTGTCTTGGCTTTTGTCGGGGACTCTACGATGATGAGTTTCTTTGACATATATGCGAAAATTAATACTTATATATGAAAATCATTAACTATTTTTCACTTTACCTTCTTGACTTGAGAGTGTCAACTGTATAGATTAGCTATAGGGCAAGAACCCTTACATTTTTTGAGAATCGGCATTGATCCGATGCCGACAGGAGCGATTGAGTTGTACTCTTGTAAAAAGACAAAAAGCAGAAAAACGATATAGATCTTGGTAGCATTCATGGTACTGACTGTTTCTTTAGGCGGATGCATGGGAAGTGGCAGCGATGAGTATTGCGATGCAAATAACACTTCGGCGTACGAAGAAGGGTCGGGCAGCCATTTTTGGAGGAATATGTGGCTCTATCATGTATTCTTCGGAAATCATGGCGATTCAGGCTCTTCAGGCAGTCCTTATCGTAGTACCAGAAATGCCTATAGTACGGATACCGGAAAGAGTACGGGCGAGAAGAATGTCGTCGACGTGGCGGATCCGGTCAAAAACCCGCACAGCCTCAGAAGAAAATTTCTTCCAGCCGCAGAAGTTTCGGCCGCAGGAGATGAGAAGAAGATCAAATTGGGATACAAAAAAAGGAGGATTCCAGATGACGCATGTCCTTATAGTATTATTCTTCATGCTGGCCTTGGCAGTCATTGCCCAATGCGTATGCATAAATAAGCAGAAGAAGGCGCGGTGAAGGGAAATTATGGAAGAAACTGAAAGAGGTCGGGACGGGGTCCCGGAAAATCAGAAATCGGATATATCCATATCCGATTATTTTTTGTCTCGTATTCTTTACGAAAAAAGCCGGAAGAATTGACGTACGTCGGATAACCGCTATATCGGGGGTATGAAATTGGATATTGAGGAGGAAGCAAGATGAGTGTAGGAGATTATTTTTTGGCGTTGTTTAGTCGCCTGCAAAGAGGCATGAATCCGCTTGAAAAGGAAAATGAGGAACTGAAGCAGGCCCTCGAGGAACTTCTGGCGGTGGTAGAATATGGGAACGCGTTAAATATCGCCAGGAAGGCGGTCAAGATACGAAAGCGATTTCCCGAACTGAAGAGTCCGACACAACTCCGGGAAGATAGGCGGGAAAGGGCACTGGAAGAGATCCCTTAGATTGGTCTTTCGCATCCGAATAATGAAACGAGCAGGCCGGAAAATGCATCCGGCTTTATTTTTTTATATACCGCATACCGCCGATGTCGCGGACCATGCCTTTAATCTCCATGAGAGTAAGGAGCGAGGAGAGGGTGGCGGTTTTCATTTCTATTTTTATGGCAAGCTTATCGATATGTATGGCTTCTTCCGGAGAAAGGGCAACCAGGATAGCCTCTTCTTCTGGGGTGTCGGGCAGGATCCTCTTGGCTTCTTTGATCCGGGGGTCGAGTTCGAGATTGAATTCCTCCAGTATTTCTTCCGGCCGGGTGACGGGATGGGCCCCCATGCGGATGAGATTGTTCGTTCCTTCCGAATTCCTGGAATAGATGCTGCCGGGTACGGCGAAGACTTCGCGGTTCTGCTCGAGGGCAAAGCGGGCGGTGATGAGCGAGCCGGAAGTCTGCGTCGCCTCGATGACGAGGACGCCTTTTGAGATGCCGCTGATGATGCGGTTGCGGGCGGGGAAATGCTGCTTGAGGGGCGGCGTGCCGATGGGGTATTCACTGAGGACGCAGCCGGACGAGGCTATCTCCTGCGCGGCGCGGCGGTTGCTGGACGGATAGATACTTTTCTCATCAATGCCGCCTCCCAGGACCGCGATAAGCCGGCCGCCATTCCTGAGGCAATAATAATGAGCGATGGAATCGACGCCATAGGCCATGCCGCTTACGAGTGTCACGCCGTTTCCCGAAAGCTCTCTCGCGAAATCTTCCGCGGCCCGTTTGCCATAGTCGGAGATTTTGCGCGATCCTACGATGCCGAGGCGGAATTCGCCCGGGAGGATATTTCCTCTCGCATAGAGCATGGCGGGCGGGGAAGATATCTCGAGGAGTTCTTCGGGATATTCTTCGTCGTTCTGGATGATGATCCGGATACCCTCCTGCTCGATCTTTTCCCATTCCGCATCCGGATCTATACTTTTGCGGTTCGCAGCTATCTTTTCCGCGATCTTCTCTTCGATTCCGGCAGCCAGATATTCCCCGGAATCCGCTTTCCACGCATCTTCCAGCGTAGGAAAATGCGCCCGCAGCTTTCCGAGGCGGATGGGGCCTATTTGGGGGAGCAGATTAAAAGAATTATAATACTTGGCGTCGGGTATTGACATATTTTAAAAGCTATGCTAATATTCTGTGTTAGGTGGCTGTAAAGGAAAACTAGCCTGGAAAGTACGCCTAAAATGATTGAAAACCGAAGAAATTAGCGTATACTATCCTGTTTATGAGCGTAAAAGCAAAAGCCACCCCTCCTAGGCCTTTTGTGAGTAGCTGCAAATCAAGATAGGAGTCCATGTGATTCATATTTTGAGCTTATAAGCAGGATAGTGTACGATAGTAAATATAAGAAAAAGAGCTTGTCTAGATGAGCTCTTTTTTTATTGCCTCGGGAAAGGAGGCGATGACCTTCTCGATCATCTCCATCTCTTCTTTCGTGAAATTGGCAAGTACATATCTTTCGGTCGGGATCTTTCGGTCGGGAATTTTGATGCCGATACGAAGACGCCGGAAATCTTGGGTGCCGACGCAGTCGATGATCGACTGTACGCCCTTATGTCCGGCGGAGCGGCTGCCGAGAGATGCGCGGCATTCTCCCAGTGGGATATCGAGGTCGTCATGGAGGACGAGGAGGTCGTGCGGACCCTGCTTGTAGAAGCCGAGGACCTTTGCTACGGCGCGGCCGGAAGCATTCATGAAAGTCTGAGGCTTCACGAGAAGTGTTTTTTCGCCGCCTATCTTTCCCTGCGCAATTTCCGCTTCGAATTTATCTTCGAGGTGGAAGGCATCGAAACTTAGCGCATCGGCTATGCGTTCGAGCGCCATGAAGCCGGCGTTATGTCGCGTGTGTTCGTAGTCTTTCCCGATATTGCCCAGTCCGACGATTATCTTCATATATGATATTAATTCTTGATATTGGAGCTCACAGATAGGATTGTACCATCGCTTCCTGTAAAATCAAAATCCTTTTCCGAGTACGATCGTGAAATCGGCGCGCGAATCCGGATTCTCGCGGATTTCGGGCTTGGCGGAGAACCTTTTCATAAGGAATTCCAGTGTCTTGGGCTTATCTGCATCTTTTTTGTAATAGACAGTCACGCCACTTAAATTCTCTCCGGTCACATTAGTGGAGCTGATGATACGCAGCCCGAGCCCTTCGAGGTCGCCGGCGACGACATTAGCGGTATCGGGGGAGCCGGAGCTGTTCTCGATGGCAATAAGAGCGCCTTCGGAAAGGATGGCAACTTTTTCTTTCTCGGAAATCTCCATGTCGAAGAGGTTAGCCCCCAGCTCGTTGATGGCGGAATAATCTCCATCTTTCGCGGTCAAGGAATAGCCGAGGCCGACGTTGATCTTCGTAAGGTATGTCTTGGTGTCTACGGTCGTCGCGGTGATATCACTGCTCTTGATGTCTTTGACGATCCCATAGAAGCGCGGGATCTCTTTGGGCTCGATGTCGGTAATGAGATTTCCTGAGACAGAAGAAAGGATTTCGGTGAAGGCGCCCAGGTCGGCGGAGGCATATCTCTCGTAAATTTTCTGGCGGAATGCCTTGATCACTTCCTGCTGGCGCTTGATGCGGTCGAAGTCTCCCATGGTGCTGTGCCGGCTGCGCGCCACCTTGAGCGCCACCGCGCCATCGAGGTGGTGCCATCCTTTTTTGATATAGAAAGGATCGTAGCCGTTATTGAAATCAGGATAAGCCGGATCGTTGATGTCATTTTCCAGATAGACATCGATGCCGCCGACTGAGTCGATGACTTTGATGAAGCCCTGGAAGTCTAGCTGGACGTAATAATCGATAGGAAGGCCTGAGACATCTTCTACGACCTGCTTGAGGAGTTGGATGCCATTATGCCGCGCGCTGTTGTCACCCATGACTTTGACGGCATTGATTTTGCTGCGGATGTCCGTCCCTTCCACTTCTACGTAGAGGTCGCGGGGAATGGAGAGGAGCGCCGCCTCGTCGGTGTCGGGCCTCAAGCTCGCGATCATGATGGTATCTGTGAGCTGTCCGCCGTTGTGTCCTTCGCCGCCACAGCCGAGGAGGAGGATGTTGATTTGCCCGTCTTCTTCGCCCGCGAGCTTCTCGACCGGACTTATGATCATCTCGCTGAATTGCTTTACCATGGATATCTTGCTGCTCTTGCCTTCGGAGAAGATGGCGCCGCTTACGGAAACGAGCTCATAAAAGAAGGCGGCAGCGGCGGCAGCCGCAGCTAGGAATATGAACAATAGGATCTTGGATATGTCCTTTTTCGTTATTTTCATCTGCGCAAGGAAAGATAGTTGATGTCCTTATTCTATAATATCCGCTTCGAAATGTCTATTTCGGGTATCTGTCCCAAAAAGGGTCCATCCGGGAGCGAGAAGGAGTGGAATCGATTGCAAACCGCAGCTTTTCCGGAAAACCGGAGCCGGCCTTTGACCAGGCGGCAAAAGGGATTTTTAGGGTCGGAATGCCTGTTTGACTTGGTTTCCAAAAAGTTATATCATAGGCGCATACGGGCAAGATGCCCCTTATAATAAAACAATATGATGGAAATAGAGAAAAAAAATGACGGGAGTCCGGAAAAAGGAGAAAAAATGGCCGCAGAAACAGCTCCGGACATCGAAGAGAAGAAGATAGATACGGGCGCGGAGGATAGCGGGGTCATGGATTCAGTCAAGAACTTTCTTGATTTTTCTTTTGAGACCATCCGTGTAGTCATCGTAAGCCTCATCCTGATCTTCGTCGTCAGGTCCTTTGTCATCCAGCCTTTCTTCGTGAAGGGATCGAGCATGGAACCGAATTTCGAAGACGGGGATTATTTGATCGTGAACGAGATCGGTTATCGGCTGGAGAAGCCCAAGCGGGGAGACGTGATAATCTTCCGCTATCCCAATGACACGAGCGAGTATTTCATAAAAAGGATCGTCGGCCTGCCGGGGGAGACCATACAGATAGAGAACGGAGAGGTGAAGATCTTCAACGCGGAGAATCCGGACGGTTTCATCCTTGACGAGAGCGTATATCTTGCGGATTCGGTGGTGACTACGGGTTCCGACCTCGAAGAACTGGGAGATACTGAATATTACGTCCTGGGAGACAACCGCGGTGCGAGCTCGGATTCCCGGAGATGGGGGATACTGGATAAGAATTATATAATAGGGAAAGCGTGGGTGCGTGCGTGGCCGTTTGACAGCATGTCCGTATTCGAATCGTCCAATTATGACGCAGCTAACTGATATTGATCAATCATTAATTAAATATCAGCTCATTATGAACATCATAGCGATTTGTGGAAGCCCTAGGAGGGGAAACACGGAGTTTATCCTTAAGAGGTTCTTAACCAAAGCGGAGGAATCGGGACATAAGACGGAACTGGTCATTCTTCGCGAGAAGAAGATAGCTCACTGCAATGGATGTTTCGACTGTGAAGATAACGGAATGTGCAACATGAGAGACGATATGAATGTCATCATCGACAGGATGAAATCGAATGACCTGATCGTCTTCGGAAGCTCGAATTATTTCAACAATGTTTCCGGCATCATGAAAGACTTTTTCGACCGACTTAATCCGCTCAGAGGGGAGAATAATGTCCTTAAGGGGAAGAAAGCCGCGGCAATCATGGTCGGGGAAGTCTCGGACCCGAAGGGCGCGGCGGCATCGATCGCGACCATCACTTCGGTCGCGGAAATACTTGAGATGCCCATTGCGGGCGAGCTCTATCTCGTGGCTAAGAAGGTCCAGGATGTGGAGACTAACCCTGAATCATTGCAGAAGATCGATGATTTTATCAAGAGCGTCATAAGCTGACATCATGGACATAATAGCTATCTGCGGGAGCCCGCGGCATGGAAATACTGAATTCATATTGCGCAGGCTTCTGGAGAATGCGGCAGCGGCGGGGCATGAGACGGACCTTGCGCTGCTCAGGAAAATGGATGTGAGATATTGCCGCGGGTGCCTTGCTTGCGACGATACCGGAGCGTGTCCGATATCAGACGACGCGACGCTCGTCATCGCGAAGATGGAGGCGAGTGACCTGATAATCTTCGGAAGTCCGAATTATTACGATAATGTCTCGGGAATGATGAAAGTCTTTTTCGACAGGCTGAACGTCTTTTATCGGACGGACAGGCTGAGGGAAAAGAAAGTCGTCGCGGTCTTTGCCGGCGGAGAAGGGAAGACGATAGACAAGGCCATCGTGCCGGTGAGATCCGTTATGGATTCTTTCGGGATGGAGATCGTCGGCAGCCTATATCTTTGCGGCGAGAACTGCCGCGACGTGGAGAACGATGCCGAGAGTGTGAGAAAGATAGATGATTTTTCAAAAGATATTTTTAGTTAATTTTATCGAATGCCTATGCCTCGAGTCAAAAAAGAAGAAACTGAGAAAAAAGCCAAGAAGAAGATGAAGCCGATCCAGTCGATCAAAGGAATGAAGGATATCCTTCCGCCCGAACAATTCGTCTGGGATCATATACTCCGGAATGCCAGCACGATGTGCGAGAATTTTGGTTTCGGGAGGATTGAGACTCCGATCATGGAGAATACTGACCTTTTCAAACGCGGCGTCGGCCAGGTGACCGATATCGTAGAGAAAGAGATGTTCTCTTTCGAGACCCAGGGAGGAGACAAGGTGTCTCTCCGGCCGGAAGGGACGGCGGGCGTGGTCCGCTCATATATCGAGAACGGAATGAGCAGGTGGACCCAGCCGGTGCGGCTTTATTACGAGGGTCCGATGTTCCGCTATGAAAAGCCGCAGCAGGGAAGATACCGCCAGTTCCATCAGTTCGGGGCGGAGATACTGGGCGAAGACAGTCCGGCGATCGATGCGCATATCATCTATCTCGCCTGGAAGATATTCCAGAAGATCGGAATCGGGAATATCTCGATCCAGATCAACAGCATCGGATGCGCGACTTGCCGCGCCAAGTACAAGAAGCTTCTGACGGATTATTACGATATGAAGATCAATAAGCTCTGTCCGGACTGCAAACGCAGGCTGGAGAAGAACCCGATGCGTCTCTTGGACTGCAAGGAAGAGAAATGCATGCAGGTCGCTGCCGGAGCTCCGCAGATCATCGACAACCTCTGTGGTGACTGCAACTCCCATTTTAAGAGCGTGCTGGAATTCCTGGACGAACTCGAGATCCCGTATGTCCTCAATCCTAACCTCGTAAGGGGTCTGGACTACTATACCCGGACGGTATTCGAAGTGTGGACGGATGGCGAAGATGCTGAATCCCGCCAGTCGGCTCTTGGCGGCGGTGGAAGATACGATGGGCTCGTGGGGCTCCTTGGCGGAGAAGAGACTCCGGCAGTGGGATTCTCGTTCGGAGTAGAGCGTGTCGCGGAAAAGGTGATGAAACTGGATCTCGATCTCGAGCCGAAGATCAATAAGGACGTGTATCTGGTCCAGCTCGGAGATATGGCTCGGAGGAAAGTCATGAAGGTCTTCGATAATCTCATTGATACGGAAATCACAGTAGGAGAATCCGTCGGCCGGGGTAGCATCAAGTCGCAGCTCCGCATGGCGAATAAGGCGCATGCCAAGCTCGCGCTCATCATCGGCCAGAAAGAAGCAATAGACAGCACGGTAATCGTGCGGGACATGAAGAGTGGCATGCAGGAGACCGTCATGATGGCAGACATCGTGAAGGATGTAAGAAGGATGCTGAAGAAATAACACGGGTTTTGAAATAAAGGACAGTCCTTGGAAAGAGGGCTGTTCTTGCGCATAAGGGGTGCCGAAATTTTTTATCAGAAAATCAGGCTTTGTCATTTTGACCGGAGGAACGACTGAGAAATCTGAAGAATGACCAATGCGCTTCGTGCATTATATTTATGAACAAAACGTTTTGATTCGTTCCGTCCAATTCCCAGATTTCTCCCTTTGGTCGAAATGACAGACTGGGACAATCGTATCTTAACTTCTTAAATCAAATATATGGACTGCATATTCGACAAGATCATCGCCGGGGAAATCCCGGCCAAGAAGGCCTACGAAGACGACTTCGTGTTCGCTTTCCATGATATCCATCCGATTGCGCCGGTGCACGTGCTTATCATTCCCAAGAAACACATCGAGTCGGTGAATGACATAGAAGAGGACGACATCGAGACGATGGGGCATCTTATCTTCGCGGCCAAGAAGATTGCGGCGGATTTGGATATAGCCGCGGGAGGCTACAAGCTCCTTATCCGCACCGGCCACAATGGCGGGCAGGAAGTGCCGCATATCCATATGCATCTTCTGGGCGGAGCGAGGCTCAGGGAAGATATCGGGCCGATCAATTAATCGGATACTGGAGATATTTCATCATTAAAACTGAACATGGATAACATCAAGGCTCGATTTGATCGGACTACAATCCTTCATGCTCTCAAAAAGTTATTTAAAATATGTTGCTGGGGGTTGATTTCACTAACGGCACTTATCACGATTGCGCTTGCAGCACATATTATCCCCGAAGAAGTTACTTTCTTTGAAAATGAAAATGAGATATGTGTGGTGAAAGTCTATGAAATGGGAAGGCAAGAGTGTGTAGCGAAGTCTTATGAATCTTCTTATTCTTCTGATGCCTGGAAGCCCGTCATCTATCTTTATCCGGAAAGAGAGCAAGAGACGAAGGTCACACTCGACTATGAGGGCAAGCTTACCGCCACCTATCCCGCCTATGATGACGGCTGGCAGGTGACGGCTTATCCGGACGGAAAGCTGATCAATTCCAAGGACAAACAGGAATACAGCTATCTCTTCTGGGAAGGAAAAGATAACGAGAATAGGAATTATGATATGGAAAAGGGCTTTGTCGTCAGAGGCAAAGATATGGCTTCCTTTCTCCAGGAAAAACTTTCCCGCCTCGGCCTCACTCCCAAAGAATACAATGAGTTCATCGTTTATTGGATGCCGCAGATGAAGGATAATGAATATAATCTGATTCATTTTGCCACTAAAGAGGAGTATGCCGATCATGCCAGGCTCAGTATCGAGCCGGAGCCGGATTCGGTGCTGAGGGTTTTTATGGTCTATAGAGCTTTGGACGGCTGGCAAGAAGTCGAGCCGCAGGAGATATGGCCGTTTGAACGCAAGGGCTTCGCGGTCGTGGAATGGGGCGGGACGGAAGTGAAGCAGTGAAATCAGCAGAGTAAGGCGGTGTCATTCTGAACGGAGCGTATGTGAAGTGAAGAATCCCGATTTTATGCGGGATACGACGAAATCCTTCGCCATAGGCTTAGGATGACAACGTAAGACCTCTCGATTTTCGAAGGATAACGGCTTTCCTTGCCAAACCTAGAAATCCTGTTATACTAAAATAAGTTTTTATATATCCTAAATATCACATTGGAGGTGATTACAAATGATTGAAGTCAAGAAGAAAGACAACGAAAGCGTTGGTTCTTTGCTTAGACGGTTTTCCCGGAAGGTCCAGCAAAGCGGGCTGCTTTTGCAGGCACGCAGCGTCCGCTTCCAGGAAAAGTCCAAAAGCCGCACCGAGAGGCGCAAGAGCGCTCTTCGCCGGAACCAGATCGTAGCCCAGAAGGAAAGAGATCGCAAACTGGGCAAGCTCGAAGAAGAATTCAACAGGTTTAAGAGATAATATTGGCAAGACTTTTATACGCTATTATTTAAGACTTATGGAACTCGAGAGCAAAATAAAGGAAGATCTTAAAGAGGCGATGAGAAAAGGAGACAATGTTACGAGGGACGTACTGCGGATGCTGACTTCCGACATCAAGAACGAGGCCATCAAGCTCCAGAAAGAGCCGGATGACAAAGATGTCCTGGGTGTCGTGAGAAGGAATATCAAGGCGCGTAAGGATTCTATCGAGCAGTATATGGCCGGCGGCCGGGAAGATCTGGCTGAGCAGGAGAAGGGCGAGCTATCCGTCCTGGAAAAGTACCAACCCGCGATGATGAGCGAGGATGAGATCCGAAGCACGGTCGCAAGCGCGGTCGGTTCTTTGGGCGAGGCTGAGGCCAAGAATTTTGGGCTGGTCATGAAAGAGGCGATGAAAGCCACGGAAGGACGGGCGGACGGCGCTCTAGTCAGCAAGATCGTCAAAGAGACTTTAAACGGTTAAGAGCCGCTTAAAGTTTTTTTGTGCGCGGATAAGCCGATTTATGTCCGACATCGGTCGGTGTGATTGAATCGGGCTTAGCGGAAGCGCGCGGGAATATTTATAAAATCAGGCAACAAAATATGTCATTTGAAGGGCCGCCACAGCCGAATGCGGAAAGAAATCCTACCGTCAAAGAGGTCTTTGATGATATGAAGGGCGGTCTTAAAGAGTCATACAAAAGAGCAGGGGTGCGTTATGCGGTGCGGACGAATTGTGCTGAGGCGGGTTTTCCTTTGAAAAAAAGCGACGATAAACCGGACAAGATGAGTCGCAACCGATCCGAGGCGGTAACTTTCTTGACCGCTTACACGGGAAAGGATATCAAGACACTGGTCAAGGAATCGGAAGATTATGTTTTGCCTGAATTGGAAGATATGGTCAGAAAAAGTCCGGAAAATGATCGGGTCCTGGTAAAGCTAGATGAATTGGATAGATATAAGCTGGCCTTGGCATTGGCGCCCGTGGGGAAAGACGGATTGAGGGATTTTAGAAAAGCCAAAGATATCCGGATTGAACTTGATTCTTCGGGAAGAATCTATATCGGTACTGAGATGGGAATGCCTATCGAACAGTATACTTACAATCCTGGAAAATTCATCGTTTCTACTTATACAGAAGATCGTGACCCTGATATCGGGCAGGAATATACCGTTCAGTCTTATGCTCATGTAGATAGCGAGAATAAACTTAAGTCAAAAAGCCTTCTGATTTTTAACGACGAGCAACGGACCAAGGTAAGGGATTTTATAAAAGAATATATAGATGAGAATTTATAGATATTAGCGTAACCTATCTTAAAAATGGCGCTTCTCATTAGGAATTTCACGAAAGACGGGATAAACGTCAAGAGACTGCAAAAGGCGATGGATGCGGCTTTGTCGGTGGAAAAGATCCGAAGAGAGGCGGAAGTTAGCTTGGTGTTCGCGGGAGAAAAGCGGATCCGGACTCTTAACCGCAGGTATCGGGGAATCGACCGGGTGACGGACGTGCTTTCTTTCGAGGGCGAGAACGAGGATGATTTCATTTCTCCGAAAGACGGCGTGTCTTACCTGGGCGAGATATTTATCTGCTATCCGCGGGCGGAGAGTCAGGCGAAAGAGAAGGGGCATTCCTTAGACAAGGAAATCGACATACTTTTCATCCACGGACTTTTTCATCTTCTGGGCTACGACCATATCAAAGACGAGGATTACGAAGTGATGCGCAGGAAGGAAGAGAGGGTACTGGGGAAGTTGT
>CAZDCJ010000013.1:1891-24491 GCA_964503935.1 uncultured Candidatus Saccharibacteria bacterium | reverse complement strand
TTAAATTGACACTGTCAACTTTTTGTAATATAATAGCCAAGTAAAAAGTAGAAGCTTGTCTGCCAGCCTACCGAGGCTGGTGGTTTGTGTCTATTTAAATACATTTTAAAAAAGTCTAATCAAAGTTAAGGAAAATTATGCCTAGACAATACCCAATCGACAAGGTGCGGAACTTCGGGATTATCGCTCACATCGATGCCGGAAAGACGACCACCTCAGAAAGAATCCTCTTTTTTACCGGAGTGAGCCACAAGATAGGAGAGGTACACGACGGGGAAGCGACCATGGACTGGATGGAACAGGAAAGAGAAAGAGGGATTACCATCACATCCGCCGCTACTACTTGTATATGGAAAGACCACCAGTTTAACCTCATCGATACTCCCGGCCACGTGGATTTTACCGTAGAAGTGGAACGTTCTCTTCGCGTGCTTGACGGAGGAGTCGTGGTATTCGACGGCGTCGCCGGCGTGGAATCCCAGAGCGAGACCGTATGGCGCCAGGCTGATAAATACGAAGTGCCCCGTATGTGCTTCATCAATAAGATGGACCGGACGGGAGCCGACTTTTATCGCGGCTTCGATTCCATACTCGAACGGCTGAATAGGAACGCCGTAGCGGTGCAGCTGCCGATCGGCATCGAGGAGAAATTCGAAGGAGTCATTGATCTTATCCGCCGCGTATCCTATCATTTCGAAGGCGCGCAAAGCGAGCAGGTCGTCGAGGGCGCGGTGCCGGAGGATATGCGGGACGAAGTAGAGAAATGGCGCGCGCTTCTCGTGGAGAAAGTCGCCGAATACAACGACGATCTCATGGAGAAATATCTTGCCAGCGAAGAGATTACCGAAGCGGATATCGTGCGGGGACTTCGCAAGGCGACCATCGCCACCGAGCTCTTCCCGGTATTTTGCGGTACTGCCCTCAAGAACAAGGGCATCCAGCCGATCCTGGACGGCGTGATCGCGTATCTGCCGTCTCCGATTGACGTGCCGGCTATCACCGGTATCGATCCGAAGAATGATCAGTCGATCGAGAGGCACCCGAGCGATGATGAGCCGCTCGCAGTCCTTGCTTTCAAGGTCGCGACCGATCCTTTCGTAGGACAGCTGACTTTCTTCCGCGTTTACTCGGGAGTCCTCAAGGCGGGAACTTATCTTCTAAATACCAATACGGGCGAGAAGGAGCGTATAAGCCGGATCCTCCGGATGCACGCCAATCACCGCGAGGAAATCACTGAGGTATATGCGGGCGGCATCGCCGCGACCGTGGGACTCAAGAATACTACTACCGGAAACACTCTCTGCGACGAAAAATCTCCGATCATCCTTGAACAGATGACTTTCCCGGAACCGGTCATGTCCGTGGCTATCGAGCCGAAGACCAAAGCTGATCAGGAAAAGATGGGGATGGGGCTCAAGAAGCTTGCTGACGAAGATCCGACTTTCAAGGTCGAGACTGATGAAGAGACCGGTCAGACCATCATCAAGGGGATGGGTGAGCTGCATCTCGAAGTGCTCGTCGACAGACTTCTTCGCGAGATGAAAGTGGAAGCCAATGTCGGCCAGCCGAAGGTAGCTTACCGTGAGGCTATCAAGTCTGAGGCGCAGGCGGAAGGCAAATACGTACGCCAGTCCGGCGGACGCGGCCAGTACGGCCACTGCTGGCTCCGGATCGAGCCGCTCGAGAGCGGCAAGGGTTACGAATTCGTCAATGAGATCAAAGGTGGTGTGATTCCGCAGGAATACATCAAGCCGATCGGCAAAGGCGTCGAGGAAGCCATGGCGCGCGGCGTTCTCGCGGGTTATCCGGTAATTGACATCAAGGCGACCGTCTATGACGGCTCTTTCCATGAAGTAGACTCCTCTGAAGCCGCTTTCAAGATCGCGGGGTCTCTCGCGTTCCAGGAAGCTTTCAAGAGGGCTCAGCCAGTCATTCTTGAGCCGATCATGAAGGTTGAGGTTACTACGCCGGAACAGTTTATGGGCGACATTGTCGGAGACCTCAGCTCCAAGCGGGGACAGATCGAGGATATGGGCGACCGCGCCGACGGCATCAAAGTCATTACCGCGCACGTTCCGCTGAGCTCGATGTTCGGCTATTCGACCCAGGTCCGTTCGATGAGCCAGGGCCGCGCCGCTTACACCATGGAGTTTGAGAAATATCAGGAACTGCCGAAGAACCTCGCAGCGGAACTCCAGGAAAAGAACGCAGCAGCGAAGTAAGTTCATTTTCGCATTACGATAATAAAGACACGCCTTTCGGGGCGTGTCTTTTACATGAGCTGTTATTCTAAGCGGAACGTAGTGGAGTGAAGAATCCCGTGGCCATATTCATTTTATGTGGTCGGTGTAGCATAGTTCCGGGATCCTTCGGAGTACCTCAGGATGACACCTTTTCTGTCATTCTGAGCAAAACGAAAGTGGAGCGAAGAATTTCGTCCTTATATGGGGGATAACAGGATTCCATTCTTCTGGCGCTTTTCTTAAGATTGGTGTTGGCATAGTTTTTAACATATGCCCTTAGTCTAGCAAAAGTGCAATATGTATGTACACATTACCCGATAATATTGACAAAAGCAACAAATATGATATAATAGGCAAAGTTCAATAAGAACAAATCATTCGGAAGGTGGTAATATCATCTCAAACTTTATAAAGGAAAGGCAAGAAGAATGGTGGTTAGGAAGAGCGGCTCATCATATGGTATTCATTGATCCCGTCCTTTCGGATATACTTAAGGAAGGGAAACCGATAAGAGAGGTCTTGGATATCGGCACGGCTCAGGGGCATATTTTTCTAGAGATTGCCAAGACTATCAAGAAATCTTATCCTGATACTCACTTTATCGGCATAGACAGGAAATATGGCCTTTCCGAAAAAGTCCTGGCTGCTGGGATCATAGATCCACGAGAAGGAAATTATTTCAGGGCGGGTATTCCTGACGGAAGTATAGATTTGCTGACTCTTGTCTATATTGCCCAAGCTATGGATGATATCGGCCAGCACTATCTGTTTGACTGGGCGTCCAGGAAATTGTCCGACGAAGGCGAGATTATCTTTGTCGATGTAATCAAAAGAGGACGGCCATATATCCTCATCGATCAGATAAAACATCATCTGTTTAACGGGCTGGCCCGTTACAATATAAAAAGCAAGAGAGGGTGGACTGGAAAATTCGGGCCCTGGAATGGGTTGGAGGTAGTGAATATCCATGATTTGCCCGACAGGAGCGTGGTAATTCGCGCAAGAAAGATGAAAAAAGAAGATTAAATTTAATATAAGGAAGACCCGCGTCTTCCTTTGTCTTTTATGTCGACTTTTCTTCCCATCCCCGGATTTTTATTGTAAAATATACTCATATTAACAATCAGCCGTCATGTTGGAATTCCTGGAAAAAATGAAGAAAGAGAAGAGTATCTGGAGATATGCTAATTTTTATGCGCAAGAAGTCCTCGAAACGAACCAGCTGGTCTTGGGCGACGGAGATACGCCTCTTGAGGAAAACGAGGAGGCCAACCGGCTTCTCAAATTCAAGCATCTCTATTTCAAGCGAGAAGACAAGAACGAGACGGGCTCGCTCAAAGGACGGAGCCTGGCTTATCAGTTGTCGCTTGCTAAGCAGAAAGGGGCGACCGCGGCGGTAATTTCCACTTCCGGCAATGCAGGCATCGCAGCAGCGGCCTATGCCAAGGAGGCGGGAATGAAGATGTTTATATTCATCTCGCCAGATACGGAGAACGCCAAGATAGCGGATATGCAGAAGTACGACCCTGTCATCATCAAGAGCGACCGTGCGATCCGCTTCGGGAGTTATGTCGCAGCCCATTACAAGATACCCAACCTCCGCCCCTCCCGGGACGAGGATTCTATCGAGGGCTTCAAATCTGTCGCTTTCGAGATTGCCGAGGAGGCGGCAGAAGTGGATGCGGTATTCACGTTCGTGACCTCGGGCAGCTCGTTTGTGGGAATGTATCGCGGCTTCCAGCGCTACTTCGAAGAGGGAAAGATCAAGAAGCTTCCTCGCATGTATGCGGTGCAGACAGGAGAGATCTTTTCTATCGCGGAAGAATTCGCGGAAAATGAGGCGATGATCGGGATGCGTCCGCAATCAACGGGCGAGGGCGAGCCTGTCGCAGGGCAGCTTGGCGTGAAACATACGCCTCGCAAGGAGGAAATCCTGGAAATAATCAAGAATACAGATGGTCGCGGGGTATATGTGCGGGATGCAGACATCAAGTCGGCGCAGGAATTCCTGAAAGCCCGCAAGATTGAGACGTCGCTTGAGGGTTATGCGAGCTTTGCGGCCCTGGTACGGCTCAAGAACGTGAAGGATTTCAATACGGCCGTATGCATCTTTTCGGGAAAGAAGCGGAAAGAAGTCCGCAAGATAGAAGAGGAGTACATATATCGCGCGGAAAGCTTCGACGAAGTGGATGATATCGTAGGGTCGGATAGCATATGATGCCGTTTTAGACGATGTCATTCCGGTCTTGAGCCGGAATCTGCCAGTTGCTATTTCCCAAAATGCTTACAGCGAATAAACTCACTTATGCGGCAGTTATTTACGGGAAAGAACATTAGGATGAAATACGAAGTGGATTCCGGGTCGGAGCCCGGAATGACAGTTCGCGGAGTTTCTGGAACATAGCGAAGGTCATGTTTCTTATTACGATTTTCCATATTAATGAATCTATATGCTGGACGAAAGGATCGGAAAGTTTCTGGAGGAGGCGGGACCGGTATTCTATGTGACGCCGTCGGCGACGCGGGCGATAGGGTTGGAAGGGGTGCTGCCTGATTATCATGTCGTCTGTTCGGAGCGATATGCCGGCGGAGATCTCCTGCGTAAGGCGGGAGCAAAGCTTTTTCGTACCGGAAGGCCTTATAATAATTCCGGCAAGATCCTTTCGGATCCGGAAGTTCTGGCTTATATAAGAGCCGGTTCTAAGGGCAAGACCGCGAACATACTCACTTTCAAGCCGAGCCCCATGATCGAGATGGCTTGCGAGAAGAACGGGTTTCGTTATCTGGGGAACGGCTCTGCGATCAACCGGCAATGGGAAGACAAAGTGAAGTTCGCGGAGATCACTTCGGTCATGGGGCTGAGAAATGCGAATAGCCGCATCGTAAGCATTGGGAAGGATAATATTACCGAGCTAGAGAATTCTCTGGATTTTTCGGATGGAAAGAAGCATGTCGTCCAGTTTTCGCGCGGTTATTCCGGCAATTCTACTTTCATCACCGAAGACAAAGATGTCTTTTCTTCGGTCATTCGGGGGAATATGGGGCGCAAGATGAAGCTTGCGGACTTCGTGGAAGGAGATGCATATACTTTCGATGTCTGCGTGGGGGATTTCGGCATCTTGATCAGCCAGCCTATTTTACAGATAACGGGATTTACGGAGTTTAATCGCAATCCGCTGGGGACGTGCGGGAATGATTTTGCTGTCGGGCGTAAGCTCGATGTAAGTGTCCGGGAAGACATCCGCATCTCTATTATTAAAATCACGGAAAGCTTGAGAAGCCTCGGCTATCGCGGGATCATCGGATATGATTTTGTGGTCGGTGCCGACGGGGCTCATGTCATCGAAGCGAACCCGCGCCTGGTCGGTTCCGTTCCTGTCCTTACCAAACTCCAGATTTCTGGCGGAGAGATTCCGTTCCTTCTTCTCCATATCCTCTCTTTTCTCGGTTTCGATTTCTCGGGCTTGCCGGTCATCGAGCCGCGGCAGGATCTGGAATTTTCTCAGCTGATATTGCGCAATACGTCCGATCGGCCGCTTTCAGTGAAGAAGACCATGCCAAACGGCATCTATCGGATGAGAAATGGCGAGATCGGATTCGTCCGCAAGGCATATTTTGCCTATGATCTCCAGGCGGGAGAATTCTTTCTCGGGTGCGCGGCGGAAGGAGTGATGATAGATCCGGATATGGAGTATGCGGATATCCAGGCCGGTTATGGTATAATGGAGGGAAGAAGCGGCTTCAAAGAGGATTTCATGCCGATCAAGGAGAGCGTCTTAAGAAATATAATCCTAAGCTAGATGAGATCCGGCGAGTACGATAAAATCTTGGTTCTGGATGTCCTGCTCCTGACCCTTTTTGGTCTGGTGATGATTTCGAGCGCTAGCGTCGTGCTGAGCTACAACGAGTTCGGCAATAACTATTATTATCTCATCCACCAGTTCATCTACGGCTTCCTGCCGGGAATCGTGATGATGATTGCCTTGAGCCGGATAGATTATCGCAAGTATAGGAAGCATGCGCCGCTCTTCCTTGTGGCTACCCTGGCGCTTCTATTGTCCGTCTTCATTCCGGGTATCGGTTCGGAAATCCGGGATGTCCGGAGCTGGATAATAATATTCGGTATGAGCTTCCAGCCTTCGGAACTGGCAAAGCTTACATTCATCATCTATCTGGCAGCCTGGCTGGAAGAGAGAAAGAAGAAGGTCAATGATTTTTACCAGGGATTCCTGCCCTTCATACTCATAGTCGCGCTTATCGCCATCCCCCTTATCAAGCAGCCGGATATCGGTACCCTGGTCGCCGTCTCGTCCATCGCCTGTACGATGTATTTCGTCTCCGGCGCCGGACTTCGGAATCTGCTCATGATATTCGCGGGAGGGGTCGCGGGGGTGATCGCGCTCATCAAGGTCGCGCCTTATCGCATGAACCGGCTTACTACGTTCCTTCATCCGGAAATCGACCCGCAGGGCATCGGCTATCAGATCAACCAAGCGCTCCTGGCTCTCGGATCCGGCGGGCTGTTCGGGCTCGGGCTCGGCCATAGCCGTCAGAAATTCAACTATCTGCCGGAGCCGATCGGAGATTCCATATTCGCCGTGGTCGGAGAGGAGCTGGGGCTCATGGGGCTGGCGTTCCTTATCTTCCTTTTTCTGATATTCGCCAAGCGCGGGCTCGACATCGCGAGCCGTACGAAGGATGATTTTGGGAAATTCATCGCAGCCGGTATCACGGCATGGGTCACGTTTCAGGCGCTCATGAATATCGGCGCTATCACTTCGCTCTTGCCGCTTACAGGCATCCCGCTGCCTTTCATCAGCTATGGCGGAAGCGCTCTCATGTCGCTTCTGGCCGCTGTGGGCGTGCTCCTGAGCGTCTCGCGGTACGGCAACACCTATCACAAATGATAACGATCCCGTAATTTATAAACAATAACGATAAACGACAAAAAGTATGAGAATACTACTTACCGGCGAATCTACCGCAGGCAATCTGGCCCCGATCATTTCGGTCTATGATACGCTCCGGCATAAGACCAGGGAGGATAATGTCCATGAGAACGTGGAATTCAAGCTTATCAGCACCGAGAGCGACATGCTTCGCGCTTTCGTCCAGGGGGAAGACCTGAGATTCGATCTCCTGAATCCGGGACATGAGAACAAGAAGAGCAACATATTCACCACTATCACGAATTTCACGCGCCTCATGCTGAGCGTATTCAGCTATATGCCCGATGTCATCTTTCTCAAGGGGGGGTTCGTGTCTTTGCCGGTGGCGATCACGGGCTGGCTCTTCCGGATCCCGATCATTATGCACGAGTCGGACATGATCCCTTCGGAGATGGATAAGTTCACTTCGCGCTTCGTAAAGAGAATTGCCATTTCCTTCGACTATACGCGGGAATTCTATCCGGAGAAGAAGACCTTCTTTTCGGGAAATCCCGTGAATGTCTCCATCGCGGCGGCGGATTACGAACAGAGCAAGCAGAAATTATCCATCGACGGGGATAAGCCGGTGGTATTCATCATGAGCGGCGGTACCGGCGCGCGCCAGATCAACGAGCTGGTAGTGCAGATATTGCCCCAGCTTCTCGAAAGATATGAGATCATCCATCAATGCGGCATCAACGATTACGAGATGATCCAGTCGGAGTTGCAGAAATCGAACATGCCTTTCCTCGACGATTATCATCTCTTCCCGTTCATGAAGCAGTCCCTTGCCGATGCCTACGCCGTCTCTGACTTGGTCGTCGCAAGAGCGGGCGCCAATACCGTGGCGGAAATCATGCTGGTGGGCAAGCCTTCCATCCTTATTCCGATGAGCGCTTCCGAAAGCGATAACCAGAACCGAAACGCATTCTTCTTTTCCGAAGCGGGCGCGGCAGTCCTCTTGAACGAGAAGAACGTAAAGCCGCATCTTTTCCTGGATGCCCTCGATCATATCTTCGCCGACAAGCTGAAGATGATGGAAATGATGCGCCAAGCGAGGCTGCTCGCGCATCCCGAGGCGGCAGATGTGGTAGCGGATGAGATCATCAAGCTGGGCAAGTGATCCTTGTGTCGGATCGGGAAGGACAGTCTTTGTGGGATCAAGGACTGTCCTTATATCATACTTACGACGGCGAGCCGCTTCGTTTCGAGAATAATTAACGGTACCCATATGGAAAACATCAATATCGAGGACCTCGGGAAGATATATTTTATCGGCATCGGCGGCATCGGCACTTCTGCGGTCGCGCGCTTCATGAAAGCCAAAGGGAAAGAGGTCGCGGGCTCGGATCTCAAGCCGTCAAAGGTAACGAAGGATCTGGAGAAGCTGGGCATCGGGATAAATTATTCCCAGGTAGCGGAGAACATCAGCGATGACATCGACCTCGTGATTTATACCGGTTCCATTCCCGAGACCAATGCGGAGCTTGCGGCGGTCCGGTCGAAGGGCATGAAAATCCTGACCTACGGGCAGTCGCTCGGGCTCGTTATGAGCGGCAAGGGCGGCATCGCTATCTGCGGGACACATGGCAAATCGACCACCTCGGCGATGGTGGGCGGCGTGCTCGAAGACGGGGGAATCGATCCTTCGGTCCTGGTAGGTAGCATCGTGCCGCGGTATGACGGGAACCTACGCATCGGAAAAGGGAAGAATTTCGTGGCGGAAGCCTGCGAATACCGGAAGAATTTCATGAGCCTGTATCCGGAAATCATCGTTCTCAATAACGTTGAGCTTGATCACACGGATTTTTATAAGGATATCGAAGACATGAAAGCGTCTTTTCTCGATTTTACGAGGCACCTGCCGGATGATGGCGTGCTTTTCGTGGGAGAAGACGGAGCGGGGAATGCCCGCGAGGTCGCGGGTAAGCTGAAGGCGGAAAAGCCGGGCGTGACGGTCGTCCGTTTCGGCACGAAAGAAGATAATGATTTCCTTCTCAAAGATTTTCGCACGGAAGAGGGGCGCGTCATCTTCGATGTGATGCACGAGGGGGAGGGCTTGGGAGAATTCCGTCTCTGTATCCCGGGAGAGTTCAACGCGAAGAACGCGCTAGCTGCCATCGCGGTAGGGACATGCCTTGGCATTCCGGCGGACCGGATCCGCGCTTCTCTGGAGAGCTTTTCGGGCATCTGGCGCCGCTTCGAGATAAAAGGGGAATATCGGGGCGCGCTCGTCATCTCGGACTATGCCCATCATCCTACGGCGGTGAGCGTCACTGTGAAGGCAGCGAAAGAATTCTATCCGGGAAAACGCATCGTGGCCATCTTCCAGCCGCACCAGCACAACCGCACCCGTGGGCTCTATGAGGAATTCCTCGGGAGCTTCGACTGTGCGGACGAGATTATCCTCTCGGAGATCTACGATGTCGCCGGGCGCGAAGAGGCGGAAGATCAGACGGTAAGTTCGCGGGACTTGGTGCGGGATATTGCCGCAAGGAACGGGAAGATGGACGGACACGTCGCGTATGCCAAAGATCTGGAAGAAACTCGCAAGCTCATCGACGAGAAAGTACATGCGGGCGATGTGCTCCTCATTATGGGCGCGGGAGACATCTTTGAGATTGCGGACAATCTGGTCAAATAAAAAAGGAGATAGGACTCCTTAGCGGTATTTCTTCATCAGCTCTTCTTTGAGTGCATAGCAGGCCAGTATATTCTGGCTCAGTACCTCTTCCCAAAGCCTCCGGTCATTTCCTTTTTTCGCGCGGTCGTAATATTCCATCGCTTTTACTTCCGTGTTAGCGACATTGCGGGATTGCTGGGCATCGAGCTTATAGAGCATCTGGCATCTTGCGGCCAGAAGCCCTGTCACCCCGTCATAATCCTTAGCATTGTGGAGTTTCCACCAGGCAATCTCGTTTGCTGCTAATTCGAGAGGATTGATACAGATTCCGTGGGCCTTAAGCAGATAATCCTTTATGATTCGGAAATACTCCGCCATATTTTTTTCGGCCTGTTTCCAGTATTTATCCCTATCTTCCTCCGGGGTCTTTGTGTCTTCGGCAAGATTATGGGCCCTGAAAGCTTCGATCTGCGCCTTTGTGAGCTTAGAGGCTTCCTCCGGCGCAAGACCATAAAGGATTATTCCCAGATCATACATGTACGCCTGGAGAAACTCGTACTGTCTTGCCGTATGTGCTTTCAGGAGCAGCGTATATCTTTCTCCGGCTCGTATGTGGTCCATGTCGTAAATTCTTCTTTTTTCAGGGGCTTGTATTTCAACTGTCATTTCCATTATCCGTCCTATTTTTTCTCAAGTATAACCAAAAGTCCCGCAAAGTCAATCCTTCGCGTGTGAATATCGAATTAGGCTTTCTTGTCATTCCGAGCGAAGCCGAGGAATCGCTCCCTTACGTCAGAGCCACATGATTTATGCTTTATCCAAAGCGAAGAGGTTCTTAGACTCCGCGATAGCGGAGTTTATGCTTGGCTTGCCAAGTGCTCAGAGCCTGCCCGGGGCCAAGATCGGGGAATGACAAAAGGAGGATTTATCGCAGTATATGGGATTTATAGGACTAATTTAGATATTTTCGCAATTCATATCATTACGTCGCGGGAGGTCATTTGACATATTCATTATTTTCTGATAAGATATGAAGCTTAATCAAAATAGGCCTGATTCCGGGCTTAAAATGAAGCTTATGGGAGGAACGTTCAAGGAAGATGTCAGGATAATCTGGCGCTTTCTCTCAAAATACAAAAGTAAATTCTACGTGATCATGGCAATCGTTTTCTTAGGATCGCTCATCGAAGCCTCGATTCCTTATATTTACGGAAAGATCGTAGAATTCATAATATCCGACGGGAAAATCTCCTTGATTTTCAGCTGGCTTTTTCTATGGGTCGGCGCCCAGCTCTTTTATGAGTGGACGATGCGCTATCTGTTCGTCAATGGAGGCAGGATTACTACCTTATGCGTCAATGACTTCATCCTGCTAATCAACCACCATTCGATCAACCTCAAGCTTTCATATCATAATAGGAATAAGAGCGGGAAGCTTGCTTCCCGCTACACCAAAGCTGCCGGAGCCATGGAAAACCTCCTGGAAGGAATCGTTTTCTGGTTCGGGCGCGACCTCCTGATGATGCTCTCTGTCTTATTCTTGATCGGTTTCTACGTAAGCTGGAGCCTTATGCTAGTACTGGCGGCATATATTTTCGTCTTTGCATTGATTTCCGAAAGGTATTCCCGTCCTATCAGCGAGCACATCACGGAAGTAAATAAATCTTATGAAGAAGCCTATGGGGCGATCAACGATTCCATCTCCAATGTGAAATTGGTCAAGGCCAATTCCGGAGAAAGATTCGAAAATGAAAAGATTTCTTCCGCTTTGCACGGTAAGACGATGGATCATTTCGAAAAATTCTGGAAAGTGGCTCGTAATACTTTTTTCATCCAAGATCTAGTCATCACTTTCATGATCGCTTCATCTCTGGCGATAGTGGTTTTACTCTACAAGGACGGGAATATTGGCGTGGCGCAGATTGTCACTTTCATCGGGTATCTGGGGTTGATAAAAAGTCCTTTGCAGAGGGTCGGAGACCATATCAGCCACTGGCGCCGCTGGATGGCTACCATCCGGCGCGGCTACTCGCTTCTCGAGGAGGAAACAGAAGATTATGGCATGGACGGGAAATTTGACCTTCAGAACGTCAAAGGAGGCATAGAATTCCGGAACCTTTCCTTCGCTTACAATGAGACGCGGGAAGTCCTGCACGATATCAATCTCAAGGTGAAGCCGGGAGAGATGGTGGCATTGGTGGGCGAGAGCGGGGTAGGCAAATCCACCCTGGTGGATCTCATCTCCAAATATATCATCCCGACTTCGGGCGCTGTGCTCTTGGATGGCATCGATATCAAGAAGGTGACTCTCCGGAGCCTGAGGAAGAATATCGCGGTCGTGCCGCAGGATGTCAGCATGTTCAACGATACGGTCCGCAATAACATCATCTACGGCAAGCCGGATGCGACAGAGAAAGAGATAGGGGAAGCTATCGAGGCTGCCAATGCTACCGACTTCGTCCGGGAATTTCCCAACGGCCTGAAGGAACAGGTGGGCGAGCGAGGCGTCCAGCTTTCCGGCGGACAGAAGCAGCGCATCGCCATCGCTCGCGCGGTCCTCAAGGATCCGAAGATCCTGATCCTGGATGAGGCGACTTCGGCGCTCGATTCCAAGTCCGAAGCGCTGGTCCAGCAGGCGATGCAGCGCCTCATGCAGGGCCGTACTACCTTCGTTATCGCGCACCGCCTCTCGACTATCATCCATGCCGACCGCATCGTGGTCCTGGTTGGCGGGAAGATCGCCGAGCAGGGGACGCACGAAGAACTTTTGGAAAAGCGCGGGGCGTACTACAAGCTCTATACCTTGCAGTCTCTGGCACGAGACAAAGCGGAATGATAAAGACAGGCTCGGAAAGGCCTGTCTTTATCTTGTGGGCAGAGTGAGCTAACGACTTACTGCCATCCCGAAAGGGCGTTTATCTCGCCGCAGCTGAAAACGAAGGAGGATACTGCTCCTGAGGTATTAGCGAAATGCACATAGCCATTATAAGCCATTCTTTTCATGAACATGCCATTCCCATCCATATCATATCTTCCCCAGATTCCTCAATCGCTCCTTTCGAGTCGCTCATTTCGGAACGAAAATATCCTGGATTCCCGCCGGAGTTTATCCTGATGAAGATCAGGGCGGGAATGACAAACGCTGATAGTGGAGGTATCCAGCCTACTCCTATGAAAATGGGAGTCGCGAGTTCATGGCCGCCATGCGCTATTTAAATCTCTAAACATGCATATATATTCCCTCTCCTGCCGGGAGAGGTTGGGGTGGGGGGGCAAACGCGTATCTGTCGATTCCTGGATTCCCGCCTTCGCGGGAATGACAGATAGTGTTTATTGTTAACAAGATTGTTTATTCCCTTCTTGAGAGGGGCTTGCCTCGCCGAAGCTTTAAGCGAAGGCGGGTGGTCTGGAAGCGCCGGGGTGTGTTGGATCAGGATTAAAAGGAGCGGGGCCGAAGACCCGCTCTCACTTCGGAAACATTGATAGGATTCTTCGGATATGGTACATTTAATCGTCTTATGAATCTTATAAGGAGATGAAACTATCACAGAAAATAGGGAAGCATACGGCGAAACAGATACAAAAGAGGAAAGTATAAGAGAAGTATTCAAGAAGAACGGCATGCAAGAGGTTGCGGATGCCGGCGACAAGAATGCCGCCATCCTCATTGTTCTTTCGTTGCAGCTCGAAGAGAAGATGAGAGAGCTCGGTTTCTTGCGGAGAGAGGTGATGATCTGCGGCATAAAGTCAGACCTCTCGTCTTGCTATGAGAAGGCCGACAGGATCGCAAAGCTTTCGCTCGAAATCGTTCCCATCACAGAAGCGCTCCGGGTATTGGTCTCTCTCATGAAAAAAGATCCGGCATATTACTGCGAAGAAAATGCCGGATGAACGGCTCAAGCCGATAAGTCCATTTCGCTATGCCATGCAAGACAGTTTGTATGGCATTTTTTCGGACTCCCTTGCTCCGCACTTTCCGGAAATCGTTCGTATCTTTTCCGGCTACTTGCCTACAAATCAGAAAGATTATATAATTAACATAGAAATTTGTCTTTATAAATTTTTTGTTTTTTTCGTATGTCGGAAATACTAGAAAAATTGTTCCATTCGAAAGCGGAAGTGAAGATCATCCGTCTGTTCCTCAATAACAAAGAGGACAAATATTCTCTTCCCGAAATCGCGGAGAAGACCAAGACCGATGTGAGCACGCTGCGCAAGGAGATAACCAATCTGGAAAAGGCCGGCTTCGTTTCCTCTTCCAAGAAGAACCAGAAAGCCTATTTCAATCTCAACCTGCATTTCATATTCCTGGATGAGCTCGAACGGCTATTCTTCAAGGCGACGCCTTCGTCGGCGGACAGGATCAAGAACCGGATCCAGAAGATCGGACACGTGAAGCTGGTGCTTATTTCTGGCGCGCTCATAAATTCCGACAAGGGGCGCGTGGATATCCTGATCGTGGGAGATGCCATCAACAAGACGCGCCTCCTGGAATTCCTCTCGGATTTGGAATCGGAAGTGGGTAGGAGTCTTCGCTACGTATATATGGACAATGATGAATTCAAATATCGCAAGAATATGTTCGATAAGTTCGTCATAGACATCATCGAAGCTCCCCATAAGGTACTCATCAATAATACGGCGCCGGATATCTAGAGCCCAGGCGCGTTTTTTGTGCATCTAATAAAAACAACCACAAAAAGAGATGGACTTCATGTCAAAGATCTTAAACAAAAAAGATAAGGGAAAATACATATTGTCTTTGGACGCGGGAACCAGGGTGGCGAAGGCGCTGGTTTCTTATTTGGATTTCGAAGAAGGCACGGTCACCAATCTCGGAGTGGGGTGGGCCAGGCAGGAGACGGGCAATATCCTCGGGGGTAAGATCACAGACAGGGGGAAGGTCGCCGACGCGCTCCGGTGCGCGATCGCAGATGCCGAGAAGATGGCGAAAGTTTCCGCGAAGGAAACGGTGATGGGGTTTTCCGGAAATACCGTGAGGGTATTTACCGGTTCGTTCAAGACGGTCCGGCCGGATCCGGAGGAGAAGATCACGAAAGCGGAGCTCCGGGAGATGATATGGAGCGCGCATAGGGAATCCGTGGAGCAGATAGAAGCGGGGCTTACCTATCGCGAGCGGCAGGCGGGCATAAGGCTGGTGAGCGCTGACATCGTGAATTTCAGCATCGACGGATACCGCGTCATCAACCCCCTCGATTTCAAAGGCAGTAATATCAAGATAGGGATATCTAGTTCTTATGTCTCGCTTCCCGATTTTGAGATCATTACCGGCATCGCGCATGAGCTCGGTCTCAGGCTCCTCAAGATCGCTTACGGGCCGTATGCGGTCATCAAGGCGATCGGAGCGGAGGATTCCTTCAATTTCAGTTCCATACTTATAGATGTCGGAGGGAACATCACTGACGTCATCCTCGTCAAGAATGGGAATATCCATCATGCCGGCATGTTCCTTCTCGGGGGGCGGCTCTTCACCCGTCGCCTTACCAACAAGCTGGATATGGCCGAAGATATCGCCGAAGAGCTGAAAGTCAAATATTCTCGTAACAGGTTCAGTGAAGCGGAAAAGGGGAAGATCGGGAAGATGTTCGCCGAAGATATCGATCTGTGGTTCTCCGGCGTGCAGCTCATCCTGGCGGAGTCGGGGAAAAAAGCCCTGCTTCCCTCGAAGATATTCCTGTACGGGGGCGGCAGCCGATTGCCGGAGCTCGCGAACTCTCTCCATCGCCTCGATAGTTCGGGCATCTCTTTTCTGGATAAGATAAAGCTCGATTTCGTACGCATAGGCAATATCGCCCGCAATATAGATAAGACGAAGAAGCTCGACGATTTCCAGGATATCACTCTCGTCAGCCTGGCGCATCTCTGTCAGGATAGTGCCGACGAAGAAGATACTGCGAATGCGTATCTCGCGGAAATAATTTAAATTCATTTGAGATAAAATCTTATGAAGGATGACAAGAAACAATCTGCGGTTTATGTCGGAGAAAACGATGAGATCGTGGAGGTGATCGAGAAGATAAAAGATATTTCGGGCGATAGCGTGACCCTATTCATTCCTGACGAGGCGGCTATATTGCAGGACCTGACCAACCTGAGGATACTTCAGAAGAAGGCGGAGCAGCTGGGCAAGGAGATTTCCATCTCCAAATCCGGCATAGATGATCTGTCTTCGGGGGTGAAGGCGCCTAAGAGAGATATCATCGCAAGGCCCAAGGAAAAGGCGGCGCGGCGCGGCATTGACGGCATGAGGCCGATGTCGGACATGGTGAAGAAAAGTGAGACGGTGGATCTTCGGAACTTGAAGCGGGGGGATAAGCCGGAGATGCCGCAGGCAGAGCCGTCCGAAGAGAGCAGCAAGCTTTTCCCGGATGGCTATATGCGCGAGAGATACTTTTCCGAAGAAGCCCTGTCGCACACGGAGACGGATGAGGAAGATGACGGAGAAAAGCCGGAGATGCCCGTGAGACCCGAGAGCGTTCCGGAGGAAAAAAACGACGAAGGCAGGAGCGATATGGAAAGAGAGATATATCCTTTCGTCCGGAAACTAGAGGAGAAGGAAGAGTCCGAACCGGAGCAGCAGAACGAATCTTACTGGCGGAAGCTTGCGGAAAAGAAGATGACAGAGAGGGGGATGGACGAGGAAGATGAGAAGTTCGAAGGAGTTTTCGATGAGCGTGGAAGGCTTGACCCCGACGACATAAAAGCTTTTGATTTTTCTTATCCGGAGAATAATGCCAAGAGCAAGGGCAGGAAGAAATCTTCTGTCTTGCCGACCATAAGTTCCAGGTTCTTTGCGGTTTTCATCCTGCTGGGCGTCCTGACTGCGGCCCTGGTCCTGTATTTCATCCTGCCCAAAGCCGAAATCGCGATAGCGCTCAAGGAAGAGAAGGTCTCGGGCGATTTCAATCTCGCATTGGACGCGAGCATCCTGGCCGTAGATGCGGATGCGGGCAAGCTCCCCGTGAAGACCATCGAGATCAAGAGCGAGAAGACCCAGGCCTTCGTCACTACCAGCAAGAAGCATGTGACGGAGAAAGCCAAAGGGAAGATCGTCATCTATAATGAATGTTCTACCGGGCCCCAGACCCTCGTGGCAGGCACCCGGTTCCTTTCCCGAGAAGGGGAAGTATTCAAGATAGAAGAGGCGGCGAATGTCGCGGGATTTACCAAGCCGGAGGACGAGATCGTTCCGGGCGAGGAGATTATCTCGGTCGTTGCCGAAGAAGCCGGAGAAGCTTACAATATCGCCGCTACCAGCTTTACTATCCCCAAGCTCCAGGAGCTGGGGAGCTGGAAATATTCCTGCCTCTATGCCCGGTCCGAGGATGCCATGACAGGCGGAATGGACAAGGAAGTCGCTTACGTTTCCCAGTCCGATTATGACAATGCGAAATCGACATTGCTTGCCCAGGTACAGGAAGAGAACGATGATAAGGTAGCTTCGCAATCCAGTGATATGGAAATTTTCCTCAGCGACGCTTCGGATACGGGAACGGTCGAGGAGAAGAGCTCGGTCGAAGTCGGCGCCTTGGGCGAGAGCTTCAGCTTGACGCTTACGGTGAAAAAATCCGTCCTTTCTTTGGCGAAAGCGGACATAGAGGAAGTCCTCAAGGGAAAGATCCTCGCGCTTAACACTTATGAGAATGCCCAGCCTGTGTCGGGCAGCCTCGCTTATGAAGCGGGTGATCTGATCGGGAAGGATGGGAAGCTTTCCATCGATGTCGCTGCGAGCGAGAGCTTTGCTTTCGCCTTGGATCAGGGCAAGGTCAAGGGAGAAATCGCGGGCAAGAGCAAAGATGAACTCAATGAGTATTTCGGCAAGATGAGCGGCATAAAGTCCGTTTCCGTGAATTTCTGGCCTTTCTGGGTGACGAGCGTGCCGGAAGCTGGGGACAAGATCTATCTCAGCGAAACCTCGGAGATGTAGGGAAGTCGGGGCGCTTGATTTGATGAGAGATTGAGATCATTGCGAAGAACCCTATCCATGGAGCGCGGCATTTTTTATTGCCATCTCCGAGTAGTCAGGAATCCAGGAAATCAAATTAATCAAAATTCCAATGCGTAGAATGCGTAGATTTCCGCCTTCACGGGAATGACATATCGCTGGTTTATCGGTTTTTTACTGTTTTTCTATCCTCATGCTTATTTAGGCATGAACTTCGTCGGGATGTGTTTTAATCCAAAAATACCATTCGAAACCCTGCTTTCGCATCAAAACATGTCCATATAAAACTGAATAATACTATGTTTGTCAAATATAACGCTAAATCTCAAAATAACATCAAGACAGGAGCAAGAAATAAGGCTTCGGACAGGCAAAAGATGAATGACCGGACAAAAAGCCGGCAGGATTTTCCAATTGAAGCAAAAAACTCTTGACATAAGAGGTTCCATATAGTAGACTGGGGAAGTGAAAAACCGTTTATTAATCCCTATTGCCAAGAAAAGCATCCAATAAGCTAGAAAGGCTCTAGTTATTGTTTTTCTTATCTTTAAGCCTAAGAAGGTTTATGAAAGAAATCGTACAACTTGAAGGGACGGTCATCGAGACATTGCCGGGCGCCAAATTCCGGGTGCAGATTGAGGGTGGGCACGAGCTTTTTGCCCACATTTCGGGAAAGATGAGGATGAATTACATCAAGATCCTTCCGGGCGACAAAGTGATCGTCGAAGTGAGCCCTTACGACCTTACGAAAGGCAGAATCGTGCGGCGGGGATAGGTATAAATCATTAATTTAGATATCAAAGTTATGAAAGTAAGATCATCAGTCAAGAAAATGTGTGACAACTGCAAGGTGGTAAGACGCAAAGGCAGAGTGCGCATCATCTGCTCCAACCCGAAGCACAAGCAGAGACAGGGCTAATTTTCATTTCCATAAATCCTTTTGATTAAAAAAATATGTTAAGAATCTTAGGTGTAAACCTTCCGGAAGAGAAAAGAATAGAGATCGCCCTCACATATCTGAAGGGCATCGGCCTGCATCGCAGCAGGAAGATTTTGGAGTCAGTAGGCATCAGCCCTGACAAGCGGGGCCACGAGATAACCTCCGAAGAGCTCAGCAAGATCCAGAAATTCATCGAAAGCAACTACAAGGTGGAGGGAGAGCTCAACCGTATCTTGATGATGAACGTGAAACGGCTCAAGGAGATCGGTTCTTATCGGGGCACGCGCCACGCCAAGGGTTTGCCCGTACGCGGCCAGCGGACCAAGACCAACAGCCGGACCGTCCGGGGAAACGTGCGCAAGACCGCGGGGTCCGGAAAGAGGAAAGTTGAAAAGACATGATCTTATATTCCTGACATCTTTAATTTCGTAAATAGTATTCAATAACAATGGGAAAAAGAAGAGTGATAACAATCGGAGACAAGGCCGGTTCCGACAAGAAGCAGGGCGTTTCTGCTGTGCCGAAAGGAACCAAGCGCCGCAACATAGTCAAGGGACAGGTGCACATCAAGTCCACCTACAACAATACGGTCGTGACCCTGACCGACTTGAGTGGAGGCGTCATCGCATGGTCGAGCGCCGGACTTTTGGGTTTTAAGGGAGCCAAGAAAGCCACTCCTTACGCCGCAACCAACATCATCAACTCCCTCCTGGAGAAGACCAAGAAGGTCGGGCTCAAGGAAGTGGAAGTCTTCGTCAAGGGCATAGGCAGCGGCCGCGATTCTGCGATCCGCGCCATCGCCGCGAACGGACTCAGTATCCTGTCGATCTCGGACGTGACTCCGATCCCGCACAACGGATGCCGTCCGCCCAAACCGCGCAGAGTATAATCGTAATTTCTAAATATCATAATAATTATGGCCAGAATAATCAGCCCACAATGCAAGCAATGCCGCCGCGAAGGCAAGAAGCTTTTCCTGAAGGGAGAGCGCTGCTACACTGTCAAATGCAGCGTGGCCCGCAGGGCTTACGCTCCCGGACAGCACGGACAGGACCGTCGGATGAGGGTTTCGGAATATTGCATGCAGCTCAGAGAGAAGCAGAAAATAAAGAGGATTTACGGACTCATGGAGAAGCAATTCCGCAAATATTATGAAGAAGCCGCCCGGATGAAAGGCAATACCGGCAGTCTCTTGGTATCGCTTATGGAAAGAAGGCTTGATAATACCATCTACCGCAGCGGGCTTGCGTCATCGCGCCGTCTGGCACGCCAGCTCGTCAATCACGGGCATTTCCTCGTGAACGGTAAGCGCGTGGACATCCCTTCATTCATGGTAAAAGCAGGCGAGACGATATCCGTCAAGAAAGATACTTCCGCTTACTTCAAGAACCTTCGCGAGACCTTCAAGGCGTCGCAGGCTCCTTCTTGGATGAATGTCGACGAGAAGAAGCTGGAAGTGAAGATCATCGCCCTGCCGAGCGACAAGGAAGCTGAGCTCGACGTGAACATCAACCAGGTGGTTGAGTATTACTCTAAGATTTAATCCGGTCGCATTTTAAGATCTAACTTAAGACAAAAAATTATGCAACAAATCACATTGCCGGAAAGACCGATTATCACCAAGCAGGACGGAAACTACGCGGTTTTCGAGATCCGCGCCTGCTATCCTGGCTATGGAATGACTCTGGGCAACGCACTTCGCCGGGTGCTCCTTTCCAGTTTGCAGGGAGCAGCCATCACTTCCGTGAAGATCGCGGGCGTGAACCACGAATTCTCAGCGATCCCCGGCGTGTTGGAAGATGCGGTCGAGATCATGCTTAATTTGAAGAAAGTTAGGTTCAAGATGTTCTCGGAAGAACCGGTCAAGCTTACCCTCAAGGCGAACAAGGAGGGCAAAGTAACCGCGGGCGATATCGCCAAAGTCGATAACGTGGAAGTCGTGAACAAGGATGCGCACCTTGCGACCATCACCGACAAGAAGACCGTCCTGGAGATGGAATTCCGTATCGAGAAAGGCGTCGGCTACGTCCCGGTAGAACAACAGGAGAACGAGAAGTCGGAAATCGGCACTATCGGCGTGGACGCCATCTTCACTCCCGTGAAGAGCGTAAGCTACAAGGTTGAGAACATGCGCGTCGGGAAGATGACTGACTATGACCGCCTCACTCTCGAGATCGAGACCGACGGCAGCCGGACCCCGGAAGAAGCTTTCCAGGAGGCCGTGATGCTTCTCATGCAGCACTTCGACCTTTTCGGTGATTTCGCCAAGGCCAAGGAAGAGCAGGCGGTGGTCGAGGAGACTTCTTTCGTCGAAGAAATAAAGGAAGAGAATCGTAAGGAAGAGAAGAAAGTAGAGAAGCTCGAAGCCATCGCCGAAGAGAAGAAGCAGGATGTCCTCAAGACTCCGCTCGAGGAATTCAACATCTCGAGCCGCGTTCTCAAGGTGCTCGCCGAGAACAAGATCAAGACCGTCGGCAAGGTGGTCTCGAAGACCGAAGAAGACCTGAGCGCCCTGCCGGGAATGGGAGACAAGGGTATCAAGGAAATCAAGAAAGCTATCGGCAAGATGGGCCTGACCCTCAAGAAATAATCGTGTATTAAACCAGTTTTAAATAAGAGATATGAACCATAAAGTCAAGGGGAGAAAATTCAAGAGAGACCACGCGCAGAAGAAGGCCCTGATGAAGAGCCTTTCGGAAGCGATCATCCTCCAGGGGAAGATAGAGACTACTACGGCCAAAGCCAAGGAATTGGCGCCCTATATCGCCAAGCTCATTACCCGCGCGAAGAAGCAGGACCTCCTTGCTTCCAAGATCGTCCACGGGATGCTTTCCGATGAGCCGGCCAAGAAGCTTCTGGGCGAGATTGCCAAGCAGTACGAGAAGCGCGAGGGCGGCTATACCAGGATCATCAAGACCGGGACCCGCAACCACGACGCGGCGCAGATGGCTATCATCGAGCTCGTATAACGGAATTATTAATATCTTTCAATAATTATGACTCAGAATACTAAAATAGAGCGCAAGTGGCACGTCTTCGACGCGAGCGAGGAGAACTTCGGCCGGATGTCTACCAAGATCGCCACTCTGCTCCGCGGCAAGCACAAGGCTGATTTCACGCCGCACATCGACGCGGGCGACAATGTCGTCGTGATCAACACCGACAATCTGAAATTCTCCGGCAAGAAGGGGACTGACAAGATCTATTACAAGCACAGCGGATACCTGGGGGGCATGAAGGAGACTGCGCTTGGCGATATGATCATCAAGGATTCGCGCGAAGTGATCCGCGGGGCGGTCTTCGGGATGCTGCCCAAGAACAAGCTCCGCAATGAGATGATGAAGAGGATGCATCTCTACAAGGATGCCACCCACCCTCACACTGACAAGGTTACCAAGTAATTTTTATAATTTTCATTCGATATGGTAAACGATAAGGAAAAATATTTTTACGCCACTGGCCGCCGGAAGACATCTGTCGCCAAGGTGCGCGTATACCAGAAGGGAACGAAGCCGGGCATTACCGTGAACGATAAGGACCTGTCAGCGTATTTCGCCGAGAACAAGACCTTGATCGAGAAGGTGTATGCGCCGCTGGCATCCTTCGACCTCCGGGACAAATATACCGTCACGGTGAAAGTTCTGGGCGGAGGCATCTCGGGCCAGGCGGAAGCTATCCGCCTCGGCATCTCACGGGCACTGCTTCTTATCAACGAGGAATACAAGAAGGATCTCAAGGCCCACGGCTACCTCACCCGCGATCCGCGTGAAGTGGAACGCAAGAAGCCGGGACTCAAGAAAGCCCGCCGCGCTCCGCAGTGGAAGAAGCGTTAATCGTTTTTCTGGTTCGGAATATCTCTTATATATGGAAACACGCCTCGTGGTAGGGCGTGTTTTTTTG
>CAZDCJ010000013.1:0-1791 GCA_964503935.1 uncultured Candidatus Saccharibacteria bacterium | reverse complement strand
CGTTTTTCTGTGATAAGATGACAAGCGTGTTTTTGAAAAACGGAAAAAGAAAAATAAAAACAGGTGAATCGAGAAAATGAAAAGAATATACGAACGGAAAGCAGAGAAAGAGCATAAGGCTATGATAGACGTAAAAGGGATACCCGCAGGCATGTTGTTTGCCGCCCTTTTCGGTGGCGCGAAAGATAACGGGGATCCCAGACTCCACAAAGACTTCGGACAGGGTATGACGGAAAGAGAAGGGGATGCGGTGCTTGCGTTGATCAAGGATGGTTTCGTAGGCTATTATGCTCGTAGGATCATAAGCATCCAATTCTTCAGGGGTCATATAAACTCCCGCTCTTATGACAAGCATAACGGGAAAGGAAAAGCGGCGGAAATAGTCGCGAAGCTCAGGGCAGAATTGGATCTTGAGGATAAGGACAGGCATTGAATGGGATATTCTTTGCAAGCATAGTCAGAAACAAAATGTTGTGCGGTTGGAAGAGGATGTGATGATATGAAAAAAGAGAAGGCGCTGACAGCATCTCTCCGGAAAGTCAGAGGCGCGCTGGTGTGCGGGGTGGTGCAGAGGGAAGAAAATGTCTATGTATTGGCGGAATCGCAGAAAGGTGAGACATATGCAATCACCCTATCAGGCAAGTCTATCTGTGAAACAGAAGGCGTTTTCTGCGCCTTGTATGATGGTTGCATGAAGGCAGCGAAGAACTACCATGATACTGTATGCAAAAAGGAGCAAGAATACCAGCTTCTCCTGCAGGCCGAAAAGCGGGATTTTGAGAAGTATAACAGGCTAAGCGAAGAGCTCGCTCTTGCGGAAAATATCTTCGGTGACGATCCGGCCTATACGGCGCATGCGATAATGCGCAGGAAAGCATGCCAATCTCGGAAATTTTCCGGCATATTGGCGATGGTCCAGCCTATGGTCATGGAAGTTGATAGCCCGTGGAGGCTTTTTCAGAAGAAAAAATATGTGAAAATAGTCGATATCAGCGAAGATGAAGGCGAGAAAGCCATCCTTATCCCTTACGGAAGAAAGACGCTGACTGCTTTCGAGGTGCTGCATATCTGCAAAGACAAGCGCAGTATCGCGGATTTAGGCGAGCAGCTTTACGGAGTATCGGTGCCGACATTAAGCCCCTGGTGGCAGGAGAGATACCGAGTCGCTCGATATTGCTTCATGGTCATGAGGAGCATAGGCATGGAAGACGACAGGGAGATCCTTGAAGAGCTGTGCAAGAAGTTCGAAAAGCTCCTCGCTCCCTTCTTCGAAAAGACGGAAAAGAATGAGGCTTTCTGTTCTTTCCTCAGGAGGAAATATTCCATAGTCCAGAAGGACGCGGAGGAACGCCTGGGAACGATAGGAAGCGAAAAGAAATGAGATCGTATCAAGAATCGGAAAACATTATAAGGATCGAATAAAAAAAGAACCGGACCGGGGATAAATAATCATATCTCCGGTTTTATCTATTGCGCTGAAAGTGAGCGTATGCTCCCTTTTCCACTCATCTCGGCAAAGCTTACGCGGAGGCGGGGGTCCGGTATCATGTCATTCCGAACGCATGTGAGGAATCCCGTGAGAAAATTCACCGTTACCCTTTTCGGTGTTTCTTTTGCATAGTATCGGGATTCTTCGGTTTCACCTCAGAATGACAGTCGCTGTTTATAATTCCCTTCTTGAGAGGGGTGTCGAAGGCGGGGCGTATCTCATCCATAAATCAAAGAGGACGGTCCTTGCTCCTAGCCGGGGTGTGTCGTATTCTCATTGCTGAAATCATATATGCCGTTCCC
>CAZDCJ010000012.1:0-24742 GCA_964503935.1 uncultured Candidatus Saccharibacteria bacterium | reverse complement strand
TGCTCGGGGATAGGGATTCGAACCCCAATAAACAGGACCAGAACCTGTTGTCCTACCGTTAGACGATCCCCGAATGGATTGTCTTACACAGGAAGAAGTATATATCAGAATGTCGGAAAAGTAAAGGACCGACCGGAATAAAAAAGCAATGTCCTCATGTCCTGCGGTTGCAGAGAACAAGATAAGACAATGCCGATGCGCTGAAAAGTATCATAGCTTGTGAAACGTCCTTTACATCCTCCCCTTCCAGCCGAAACCCCATACCGTAAAGCGAAAGCACGGATATTACAGCCAGAAATATGAGAAAACCAGTTCTTTCGAATAAGATATTAATCGTTTCAATCATTTTATTTATCACCGATCCAACCTCCTGCCTCTTTTATAATACACTATGGGCGATTTGTAAACATCCGGATCTGGTGTGTTAATTGATCATATTTCCTATACCAGTCATACATCGTCTGTGATTCCTGCTTTATGCCTTGGCAAAGTTCAGCCGCGATATTCGCGCAGGAATCTCTGGTGAAGCGCCAGCCGGCCGCGGTCGAATTCGTCGGACTTTTCCGAATACCAAGCGATATATTCAAGTATCAAGCTCCTCAGATAAAGCTCCTCGCGCTCCTTCTCTTCCTCCGACAAAGTAAGGGAATCATAGAACCGTGCCAAGGCCGCTTCTCCGAGGTCGAAATGAAGTATAAAAAGATGCACCCGCGCGAAATCGTATAGAGGATCCCCGAATGCCGCTTCGCTCCAGTCCACAATACAGGCGATTCGATGACGGAAAGGATTGACGAAGAGATTGCGCTGATTGAAATCGGTATGGAGGAGAGCGTGGCTCCCTTCCGGCAGCGGGATATCCCGGATATCTCGGCTTATCTTTATCAGAGCATCTTCGATCAATACCCTATCGACCCCGTCGCGCTGCGCGATATCCGTCCAGTCAAACCATGGATGCGCGCCGCCGAACCGGAAAAGCAAGAAATCTTTCCAGCTTCTGGCCCCATCCGCGCCGATCGCACCGGCTCTGGCCCTGCGAACGAAATGGATATTCTTAAGAGCTTCCAGCATAGGTGCTATATAAAGATGTTTTTCATCATCAGAAACATCCTCCAGGAGAGGAAACTCCACATTTTCCATGACCATCGCCTTCCCCTGGGAGAAATCGAAAGAGCCATAGACTTCGGGTACAGGGACATCTATCCCGCTCCGCTCGACAAGCTCCAGCGCCTTCATATCCGTTCCGACATCCTCTCCGATTTTTATCGCAAATCTCTTCCCGTCGGCAGCCGATATGATAAAGACAGAACTCCCCATCCCCTGCCGAGGCGTTTCGGCCTTTAAAATTTCCCTGCCAAGGATTTTTCCGGCTTCTCCTGTTATTTCTTCTAATGCTCTGTCGTCAAGCATATTTTTACCTATTCTTATTTGCCAGCTGCCCGCAAGCGGCATTGATGTCCTGGCCGAAACTGTATCGCTGCGTCACATTGATTCCATTATCGATAAGGATCTTCTTGAACCGCGCGATTGCGGAAGAATCCGAAGGCTTGAAGATTCCGGTCGGATTATAGCGTATCAGGTTCACCACAAATTGGCCGCCACGCATAAGCCTAACAAGCGCCAGGGCGTCCTCTTCTCCGTCATTCACTCCTTTGATAAGCAGGTACTCAAACATGACTTCGCGCTTCTTCACGGACGCGAACCGCGTTGCCGCTTCCATGACCTCCGCAAGTGGGTATCTCTTATTGACAGGCATGAGTTTGCTGCGCTTCTCATCAATCGCGCCATGGAGAGAGACGGCCAGATTGATCTGCAAGTCTTCCTTCATGAGCCTCTCGATTCCCGGAGTGATGCCCGAAGTCGAGATGGATATCCGCCGCGCTCCGATATTGAAAGCGTCTCTGTCATTAAACATCCGGACGGCCTCCATCACGTTGTCGTAATTAAGGAATGGCTCCCCCATACCCATAAAAACGACATTGGTGACGCGGCTGTCCTCTTCCTTCTTGAGATAACGGGCGAAGAAAAGCACCTGCGCGATTATCTCATCGGCGCCCAGGTTCCGCCTGAGCCCCATCGTGCCGGTAGCACAAAACTTGCACCCCAATGAGCAGCCGACCTGAGAGGAAACGCAAACCGTCCGGCGACCATCGCCGTGTTTGAGAAGCACAGACTCAATCTTCTCCTCGTCTTTGAGCTCCAGAAGAATCTTGATGCTTTCGCTTTTATCCGAACCGAATACCTCCGCCTTAAGGCCGAGCGGACATACTGCGTCCAGCCTTTCCCGCAAAGCCGGAGGCAGTGTGGTATTCTTTTTCCAGTCGCCTATGAGATCCTTAAATATGGCCTGATAGCATTGCCGGAAACGGAATCGGGGCTGCCCTTCAAGTGTCTTTTTTATTTCCTTGATTTCCATACTTTCCTGATAAGATAAAGATATATGCTTAAGCCATCATATCCCCTCTCCAAGAGTTTGTCCATCTCCGGAATGCAAAAGCGGATATTTATTCCAGAGCATTTTTAGATTATAATAATATATAAACCTTAACTGATAAAAAATGAGATTGGAAAACAAAGTAGCGATAGTGACCGGGGCTTCTTCGGGCTTGGGAAAGGCCATTGCCGAGATGTTCCTCCGGGAAGGTGCCAGGGTTGTATTTTCAGACATCCATAAGCCCGAGGATTGGAGCGAAAAGGAAGGCGCCGCCTTCTTCGAGACAGACGTTTCGGACTCTTCTCAAGTAGACAACCTCGTCTCTTTCGCCGCCGAAAGATTCGGGCGTATCGACATCATGGTGAACAATGCCGGCGTAGGAGACACCAGCGCGATAGACGCAATGGATGACAAGACATGGGACAAAGTCATCGGAATAAACCTTTCCGGCGTATTCTATGGCGTCCGTGCTGCCGCCCGACACATGAGAGAAAATGGTGTCAACGGATCCATAGTCAATATGGCATCGATTCTCAGCAGCGTCGGCTTCCGTAATGCCGGCGCGTACTGCGCGGCTAAGGGTGGAGTCAATCAGCTCACCCGGACAAGCGCCTTAGAGATGGCCCCGAATGGCATCCGCGTGAATTCTATCGCTCCCGGCTTCATCAAGACTCGGATGACTGAAGGAATCCAGGAAGACCAGGCCGCCAACGATTTCATATCCGCCTCCACCCCCCTCGGACACATGGGCGAACCGGATGATATCGCCTACGCGGCCGTCTATCTCGCCTCAGATGAATCGAGATATGTCACCGGATCTATATTGTACGTAGATGGCGGATGGACCGCCCAGTAATGCTACAAAAAGATATACAAGGCCGGCCCACCAAAGGCCGGCTTTATATCGATAACGCGAACCAGAGAAAGATATATGTATGCGTACCCCCCCCTGTGGATAACTTTTTTGACATACCGATGGTATGTTATAAAATACATGGACAACTAGAGTTATGACTTCTTATTTTTCAAGAGCGCCATAGACCGCTGAGAAAATTTTAGAGAGCATAATTTTGCACATCCTCCATCATTGAAAGATCGCGACCTGAAACAACTGCGAGAAACACTTTAGTTTTTTACTAAATTAATTCGATTACGGTTGTTTTTTATTTTATACAAAGGTCGAAGTTGTTGGTTCCAGTCCTTGGCTGCGCATGTGGCTAAGGGTGAAAGACTGAGACCAGTAACTTAAAAAATCTTTTAAAAAATAATTTGCCCTTTCGGGCAAAAAGGAGAAAAAAATATGGACATTGAAAAATTCAAAGGATTTTTTGCCTCGTTTATGATCTTTACTCTAGCCATCAACTTTCTCGCCCCCTCATTGGCGATAGCGACCGGATCCAATGCGGGAGCGACCGACGTAGATACCAGCCTGATAAGAGAGTCGGCGGGCGGCAACGATCCTGTCGTCAAGACCAAATGGGAAATGAACATAAATAAGGATAGTGGCGGAAAATATATCGGCAGCGATGATTCCTCTACTGCCGGATCACAGTTCCTTCCCTCAGGAATTTATGAGAATAATAAGAGAATCGCGGTCTGCGCGGTCGTGACAGACCCGGACGGCGTGGCTGACATAGATTCCGTATACGCAGATACTTTCTATCCGGAAGGCATACATCTCGGTCCGAACCATCAAGCCGACAGACAGGGCTGCGGCCAGCTTATGAGCGAGTTCTCTCTGAGCAAGCTCAGTAAGGCGGACGGCATTGAGCTCTTCTGCAACAAGATCAGGAACAACAATAACAACCTTCCTGTCTTCAACACCTCTCCGATCACATATGACTACGACGAGATCTGCGCCACCGACGGAGAACTCTGGAAGGAGACCGCGTACGTATATTGCGGCGAAAGAGACATCTCTTACGAGGATCCGTCAGGCGACTACAAGACCTTGGTCTTGGCCCAGGACAAAGCCGGCCTGGATGGCACTTTGATTAACTACTTCAAGTACCTTCCGTTAACCGCTTTTGAGACTGACTTCTCCAAGGTATCATACGGCACAGTCAAACTCAACACCCACAAGATCATCAACGGTGATCTTACATGGGACACGATGGACCAGGGGAAAGCTTCCGTCCGCAATGTCGGTAATACCAGGCTGGCTATGAAAGTCCAGCAAGATGACATGGGGCTTGGACAGACCGACGGCACATGGAACGTAAGGTACGACGGAAGAGTCGGTAGCGACGCAACATTCAAGAACTACAACCCGAATGCCCTCACTACTCTCAACAATCCGTTGAATCTCTCGGAAACCGATGAGATGGACTTCTCGATCGACATCTTCAAATTCCCGCCGACTCACGTAGGCAACGAATATACCGGAAATATGACGCTTTGCGCCGCGCCGGTATCTCACCTTACGTGTGATACTAGCGGTAATCCTGCATAAGGAAGCGCTAAATCGCGCAAATCTTGGGGGGGACTCCGGTCCCCCCGAAAAGCCTGCATCTGAACTTTTTCGGATACAAGCTTTTTCCATCCATTAAGCCAAAATATATGAAAAGGACAAGTCTCCTCGCCTTTACATTCCTCGCTTTGGCAATCTTCCTGCTTTTCCCTTCGAGATCACAGGCCATAGGCCAGGTCACCGAGCCGATAAGCATCGAGAAAGCCCTTCGCGAGATGGCTTACAATGAGATAATGACGGTAGTCAACACGGAAAGCTCTATCGCGAACATCAAACTGTCCGCCGAGGGAGATATCGCCGGGTGGACAAGATTCTACAAGAACGCTACCGATACGGACAATATAACCGATATCACGATATCAGCCGGAGGCAAGGACGAAATCTTCGCCCGCTTCATCGTGCCTGACGGCACACCTAACGGAACGTACAAAGGTAATATCAGCGTATCTAAGCTATCTTCGGATTACAAGGGAGAGGAAGGCGAATCTGGCAATTCTGTGACACAGAAGATCGACCGCGAGGTTACGATCGAAGTAAGCGATGAGGAATATATCAGTTTCGACACATCCGTTATTCCTGAGACTTACGATTTATCCAGCGGAAATATCCTTCGCGTCCGTATCATCCATGATAACCGCAGCAATGTCATGATCAATCCTCAGATTGCCGTAAAGATCCAGCAAGAAGGAAGTGCTATCTATAGCGCCATATTCCCCTATCCCGACAACCAGCCCGAAGTAAATCCGTATTCGATCTATGAGATCCCGGCACTGGAAATCCCGACTAGCAATCTGGGAATAGGCGGTTATGATGCTTTGCTTACCATATCCCAAGGAGACGATCTTTCTATAGAAAAAGATTTCCGATTCTCGCTCGGAACAGTCATGGCAGCAAGCACTGCCGCCGCGGCTCCTGCCGACCAGGATTCCTCTGATGCGATACGGTGGATGATGATCGTCATTGCCGGCTTGGCACTGTATATCATCTTCCGAATAAGGACAAGGCGAAATAAAAGATTCGAAGGCCGAGTGAATATCGAAAGCCTGTCTCAAAAATAATGATACGATTAGATGATCCGGATATCGTTACGCTAACCGCATAAAAAACAAACTTATCAGATAAGTTTGTTTTTGAACGGACTAAAGACGATAGAAGCTACCAAAAGAGCTGTATAGCGCGAGAGGTCTTCTTATATGTTCCGATAATATCTATCTTGTCCTGCCCCCCCGCCGAGGCAAGATCCGATATACCAGCGTCGGAATCGACGTCCGTTCCGTAAAAAGTGAACAAAAGATCAGTGCTAGTATCAAGGTCCATCGATGAGTCCAGCTCCATCTCGTCCGGCAACTTAGAGATCTGATAAAGCGCATTTTCCGCCCCCGAATCAGCGATATAATAAGCCTGTACCGAATTCGCCGCCGCGATAGCGATCTTGGACTGCTTCGTAAGAGTGTTCGAGATGAAGAGGCTTACGAACAGGACCAGGAACAGTACCACGAAGATTACGAACATGACCACCTGTCCGGATTCCTTGTCCGAGGATTTGATATTCTTTTCCATAATAGGTCTTATTTATATAATCGCGTCGCTATGCTTGTCTGGAGGCTCGCCTTCGCCCCGGAATCCTTCCTGGACTGCACCTGCATAACGATAGTCACCAACGGCTGTGTATCCGTAAAGGTCTCCGAGGTATAGAATTTCAATCCCGTGATGCGGACATCTTCAGAATTTACTACCTGCCCGTTCATGGCAAATGAATTACCGCCATCACTGCAGACACCCGACACGGTATCAAAGAGACAGTAAGTCACACTGTCACCGATGTGATCCTTGAAGCTTAACGAGGGGCTGCCGTTAAGATTATTCGCCGTCATTTCAGTAGCCATCCTTATCTCGCGGGACATCATCTCCATGAGGTAAGATTCTTCCCTTTGCACTGCCTGCATTTCCAATATCCTCTTCTGATAATAGAACCCTTTTACGAAAGTGTTCATGATAGCGACCAAGAGGACTGCAAAAATCGACATTGCCACCAGCATTTCGACTAAGGTATACCCTTTATTATTCATATAGCTAGCCATTATACCAGTTATTAAATACGTAAGACACTATCTCTACCTTGCTTCCGCTAGTGCCATAATAGACCGTCACGATCATCCTGGTCGCATCGGCCAGATCTTTCTCGATCTTGACCACTCTGCGGAAAGTGGTTTCCCGAAGAGAAGGGTGGGTAGCCACATACGACTCATTCTTCGTCTGGATATATGTTCCCGCGTCCGTAAGATAGATCTTTTGCTTATTCAAAGCTCCTGACGCAGACACCTCCCATCCCCTGGTGAGATTGTCGGGGTCATTAAGACTTAGCGTCTGATTCTCCCCTGTCGGGATATCCGCATCGTACGCTTTGCCTTCGCGCCAGCTGTTATCCCTTATCTGCCGGATGACTTCCACGCCTTCCTGCGCGAGATACGAAGCGGTAATCCTGTCCCGATTCGCGATTTCCACCCGGATATTGCTGGCAAATATCGCCATAATACCGACAAAAGCGAAAGAGACGATTCCAACCGCGACAATCACTTCTATCAGGCTGAAGCCTTTCTCAATGTCATGCCTTTTACTAGAGACCATACATCACGATTAATTGATAAGCCCTGATCCGGTCAAAGTCACCGTTCCGCTCCCGGATGCCGAATTCTCATAAGTTATTTCCAGCGCGATACCGCCTGTCGCCGCGTAATCTTCATTCTTCGCCTTATCGATAATTATCTTGCCGTAAGGAGGCTGGCTGATGAAATCTACTGACGATACTTCGCCCCAACTACCCCCTCTCTTCACCCTGAGATTGGTAATGGTCACGCCATCCACCAAGTTGCTTGTCTCGAACAGCTCGACCACCCCGTCATATTGCTGGTTGGGATTACCTCCTCCGGCCTTGTCGCCGAATATCACATACTGCGGGCTTCCCTTTTCAAAATGTATGCCGAATCCGCCAGTAGGAGAAGTATTGTCAGGAAACCTCTTGGTACTCAAGGTATAGCTCTGGGCATACCTTATATCGTTGGTTATCTGGGTCTTCGCGTAAGAAAGCGACTTGGCATTCCGGTTCTTCGCATATTGCGGACCGATCGCCACAGCCAATATCCCCATGATCGCTACCGCGGCCAAAATTTCCAATATAGTGGAGCCTTTTTCGTATCTTTTCGCCATAAGTTTCATATAACTTCTGTCATCTGATAAATCGGCATGATGATCGCCGAGACCAGGATGCCCACGCCGCAACCCAGGACGAGGATGAGGATAGGCTCGATAATGGCCGAGACTCCGTCCACCGCTATGTCGACTTCCTTGGTATAAAAGGCCGCCACATCCTTCAGTACGGAATCTATCTTTCCCGTCCGCTCACCTATATTGATCATCTTGGAAATCATAGGCGGGACATACTTGTTATTTTCGAAGGCATAAGCTACCGAACCACCGACTTTCACGTCTTCCACGCTCTCGTAGATAAGCTTGGTATAAATCGTATTTCCTGCCACATCTCCCGAGATTTCCAGAGCACGCACGATGTTTACGCCGCTTCCGATAAGCATGGACAGATTGTCGGCAAAACGCGCCAGATAATATTTCTTGAAAAGCTCCTTAAAGGGCGGCATGGTAAGGAATAGACGGTCCAGATTCTCTTTGCCTGACCGAGTCTTGATATACCGCCTGCCCCCGATGACCAGGATTACTATCATCAATATGAACAGTACGAAATTATTCACCAGAAAATCACTCACTGCGATGACGATCCGGGTAGTGATGGGAAGCTCCATGTCATTCTCACGGAATATCGATACCAGTTGGGGCACGACCAGCACCATCATCGCCACGCCGACACCGAGAAAAGCGAACATGATCACGCACGGATAAAGCATGGCATTCCTCACCTTTGCCGTAAGTATGTATCTCTTCTCCACATAGTCCGCGAGATGAAGGAGGGAATCCTGCATCTTTCCGGAGACCTCGCCGGATCTTACTATATTGACGTAGAAATCGGAGAAGGTATCAGGAAATCGGGCCAGAGCGCTGGAAAGCGAATGACCGTCATCCACCATGTCTGCCATAGTCGAGATCTGCTCTTTGAAATATTTGTCGTCTTCCTGCTCGTATTGTATCCTCATCGCTTCGACCAAAGAAACGCCGGAAGATATCAGGATCGAGAGCTCCTTGGAAAACATTACCAGCTTCTTGGCTCCCACCCCCCTGCGGAATTTACCCAGAATGCCGGCTCCGGAAAACAGCTTGTTTGCCGCATTGACAGACACCAGAGTGAAATCATATTTTTGCAGGATTTCCACAGCCTTCGCGTGGCTGTCTGCATCAATCTGACCGTTCTGCTCTTCCCCGTTTTTTCCTATGGCCCGATATTTGAATATCATATTGGTTCGATAAACGCTGATTAAGATTAGTGACTTATTGGTCTTATCATAACATCATTCAAGCGGAGGCGCCATTTCCGTCCAGGTAGGACTCCTCTTTCCCAGATTAAGTATCTTGGTAGCGGTGCAGGTACCGCGACTATCTGCAACCTTCAATCTGATCTCATGCTGCAGGTCCGTATCGTCGACAAAAGTCCAGAAAAAAGTCTTCCCGACCGGATCAACCGATTCTCCATATGAGACATCGTCTATGAACCACTCGTAGGTCGCAGGGGCGACAATGGGGGTAGTGCTCGTAAACGTTACCATCTTTGAAAAACTACAACCGCAATCCGTAGTCCAAGTATTTTTTATATCCATATCGAAGGTCGGATCGGGGACATTCGGCGGAGTAGTAAAGGCCTTCGCAGTGACATCGGCATCGTTCCATTCCTTCCATTCCGAGCTGAACCGGCATGTTATATCCGGATAATCGTCGTATACTCTTACCTGCCATTGATACTGCGTATCATGCTTGAGACTGCCATCAAGGAATCCATCGATCAGAGTCGCCTTGGTTTCGACTGACTCCTGGACGCTGGTCAATATCTCTCCGGTTGCCACATCGCGTACCTGGAGCTCATAGAACGACTGTCCGTCGCCGTCGGCATCACTAAAATCCCAATCGAGGGTATAGTTGAGGCCGCCGCAAGTGTTCGCGGGCGCCGTAGCGCCGACCAAAGTCACCTCCGGAGCTTCGTTCGTACACGTGGTGTGGCATTCGCTGCTGCACATGTGCATGCGAAAATACTTGTCGAATACCGGCTGCACCGTCGTATCATCGTCATACCCCGTAGTCGTGGATTTGTTATCAAGATCGGTCACGGTCACCCTGAAAAAGAGACGATTCGATGTCTCATCACTGGCTATGCCCAAGCTGGCATAATCGATGACCCTGTCCTCCGCCTTGCAATCGGTGTTTCCTACCGCGCATATGTTGCATTCATTGATTCCGCCGGAAAAATCATCACAGATATGCTTTTGCGTATTTGCGTCATCCCATTCGGCGTCGCTATCGATCTTGATATCATTCCTCCACTCTATCATGATGCTTCCGACACCTTCATTATCCTGCGCCTCTGCCCTTATCTTGAATTTCTTGGAATCGGGCTGGATATAGAGCGTGTTCGTCACATCCGCATTGTGGAGATCATCATGGACATCATCCCGATCGCACGGCTTATACTCCAGGTCACATATGTAAGGATTGGGTATGACCGCATCTTTCGCCGCCTGACTATCATAAGACGGAAGTTCGCGATCGCACAGCGCATAATATCTGTATTTGAGATAATCGGGATCATCGGGATTGCGGATATCCTTATAACTGTCGCCGTACACGTCTATATTTGTAGAGTCCGTAAACCAATCATCCCTGTCCGCAGTGCTGACAGTCACGGTTATCATGCTCTTCTGATTTAGCGATGCCACACAGTCATCGTCATCCATATCAAAATCACCGTCTCCATCCTCGTCCGCCCCGCCATAACATATTTCTGCCGGCGGAGTAATTCCTTTGTTTTCGCCCTTATAAAGATAAGCCTGTCCTCCGATAGTATCATTGCCATACAGATAAGCCGACATCGTGAATTCCGAAGCGCCATCGCCATTGATGTCTCCCATACTGGAAGCGTTCCACCCCATCTGCGCGCCAGTCGAGTCCCCTATAATTTCCCAAGCGCGACCGTCAATCATCCCCGCCGCCGAGCCCATGAAAAGCATAGCTTGCCCTTCCCTGCTATAAGTCCCGGTGTATTGACAAGCTCCCGCGATAGCATCATCATATCCGTCCCCATTGACATCGCCCGCGATTCTCCAAGCGGACCCCAGGAAAGCGCCGGCCTTCATACCAGGTTTCGACCAATCCGGCGTGAGTTCAAAATATGATTCTCCTTTTATCGCGTCCCATTTCCCGTAATAGACATATAAGATTCCTCCGTCGGTTACTCCCGCGCCGTCATAGCGCGAAGCTCCAATCAGAAGATCCGGGTAGATATCATTATTTACGAATCCCGATCTTGATACCGGATTACCGAAAAAAGATTTTACCGCATCATTCTTGAAGACATATTCCGGATCAAGGCTCGGCCCCGAACCGGCATTCCCCAAGAAAAGATATGCCGCACCTTTTCCCGAAGCATCTCCTCCGTCATGCTGCGGCGCTGCGACGATGATATCGTCGATATTGTCGAGATTGATGTCTCCAGCAGAAGAGACTGACCACCCCAAGAGTTCGTTGCAATTATTAGCTAAAGATTCATGATCTTCAGACGGATAACTCCAAGAAGGCGAGGAAGAAACGGGGGTGGAACCCATATCGGCTTTTCCGAAAAATACATAGACCTTTCCTGAATTCTGAATTCCGCCAATATCATAGTATCGTGCTCCTACTAATATATCGTCATATTCGTCTCCGTTCACATTCCCGGCATCCGAAACTGACCAACCGAAATTATCCCCTCCCCGCTCACCGGCTATAGACCATACGGGCGTGTCCTCAAGCCCGGTCAGCGGGTCTCCTAAGAATAGATATACCATCCCTTTATTGGAAGTATGCCCATAAGCCCCTATAATGACATCATCTAAGCCGTCTCCGTCGACATCTCCTGCAGTCGAAGCGGAATATCCGAAGTAAGCATTAGCTACATCGGATTCATATTCCCAGATAGGAGTTCCCGAAAAATTGCCGGCGCCGTCATCCTTATACAAATACGCCTTTCCTTCGTTCGTTTCAGCCCCGGAATAACTCATAGCAGTCACCAGAAGTTCCTGCCTCCCGTCTCCGTCAACATCCCCTGCAGGCGTCACCACCCTCCCGTAACCTGCTTTGGCCGCAACCTCCGTCGCATCTCCCATCGCCCCTATCGAACCGGTCCAGCTGAGCACCGGAGAAATTACCTCGGGCTGGATGACTAGCGGATCAATAGTGATCGGATACTGCGCCCCGTCATCGTCCACCGATATCTTGAGACTATATCTGTCTCCTTCGATATTCTTGAAGTATAATTTCGTCTTGAGTTCAGCCCCCCTGGCATCTACCGTCTTAAGCTCGCCATATCTTATCACGTCGTAACCCTCCCATGACAACATCAGTTCTTTTTCAGTATCTTTTCTCACGGAAAGATTACTAAGATCGACTTCTCCGCTGAGAATCAGGCTACCTTCGCCCGCAACCTTATCTTTGATCGTAAATCCCTGCTCTATTCCCCTGAAATCATTATTGTACCATTCTTCGACACCGCCCCCCCTGTCCATCGTAACCTTGCTTTCCACGACAGAAATGCCGGCGTTTTGCGCGTCCTTGGCTCTTTCTCCCCCCCGGTCTAGCCCCTTGAAAAGATAGTTCCATCTCCATTCCCCCGTCTCCGGCATGAGTGTCCATCCCTTTTCCTGCGAGATATAGCTCATAAGGCTATTGGTCCCGTTATAGAACGACCATGTCTCTATAGAACTGTCTTCCTCTTTGAGAGCAAAATATCCTTTCCTTCCGCTCGCGTCCAGCATGAGCATCTTCCAATTATCGCCGGCTTCCATATAGACCGCGCCTTCTCCCGATGGGTCAAAGCTGAAGTTGTCCCCTATCTCCAGATCGCCTGTTATCCGGACGTCGCCGATATAGACCGTAAATATACTTTCGTCTGTCTGGACGAAATTACCTCTTATCTCCATATCCCTTTTTACTCCGTATTCTCCCGAAGTCTGGCGGTAATCCATGTTTATAGAAAGAGGCGCTTCCTGGCTTATTTTCCCGCCATATCCTTCTATCCGCAATGAGTTGATCTCGCCATAAAATTTCTCATCGACAACGGATTCCTCATCCCCCGAATCAAATACCACATCCGCTTCATCGTCCGGAACCTTCCCCGTATCCCAATTTCCCGCGGTGGACCACTTCCCGTCTCCTGTCGCGCCAGTCCAACGGAAGGTGTCAGTTATCGATGTATCGTCTCCATTCATCTCTCGGACTTGCCGCCCTTTTTCCCACAACAAATATGCCAAAATAATCGCCACTACTATTACGACAGAAACTATGGCAATAAGCGCTTTATCTGATAAAAATATCTTTTTGAGTTTGTTCTTCCGCATCTCCAGTCCGTTAATTATTCTTAGCTGCTGTCCGCAAGGATCTTAGCAGTTTTTCCGCCTTGGCACCGATAGCTTCACACGCATTATCTGCCAGATTGCATCTTGACCCATTGATCCATGACGTATCTCCTATCGGGGAGCAATCTCATCCCACCCAGCGTTCTCTTTTTCTTCCGGATCTTCATAATCACTGATATCCCCCAATTTGAGCTCCGCTTGGGTAGAGCAGGAAATCCCCTGCTTGTCGGTAACGGCGAGCGAAATCGTATGACTACTTCCGTCGGCAAAAGTCTCGGCCACCCAGGATGAGTTCGGATTGCCATATTTTTTCCCGTCAATACTCCAATTATATGAAGCGACGCCAGTAGCAGGGTCTATATCCGAAGTGTCAGTAAAGGTTACATTATCCCCGAAAATGCACCCCCCTTCTGAACAGTCCACCCCGCTCCCGTTTGCCATCGAGAAAGAGACCGAGGGGGCAGGACGAGGGGTGGTAAAGCTCATCGATGGACCGTATTCCGAGCTCCACTTCGACCATTCGGATACCCCCAGACAGTATTTTTCTTTACTGCTGTCATAGACTTTCACTCTCCATTCGTAAGTCGTGTGATCATACTCGATGTTTTTCGTAGTGCCATCGCTCGTATGCAAGAATCCATTGAAAAGGACTGCCGACATCTGGCATTCTGTCGAATAGCCTTCGCATGCGGCACAGACGCTTTCACATGGGAGTCCGTCCGGCGCCGTCCTTACGGCAGAATAAACGGTACCGGGATCATTCTTATCTCTTACTTCAAGGATATAAGAGGACGGCTTATTTTCTTCCTTGACCTCGCCCCAAGGCGCTGTGGGCATATAGAACGGATCCTCTTTCCCGTCCTTATAAAGCCATTTCAGGGTATAGACGGGCTGTTCACACATCAGGCTCACTGATTGCCTGACCAAAGAAACCTCCGGGTTACTATTTTCACATTTCTTCGGATCGTCGTTACAAGTACTACTGCATACCACGAACCGGTAAAATTTGTCCCTCACGGGACCTACCCCCGTCTCATCAAACCCCGTAGTAATGCTGTTCATCTCTCCGTCGGTGACTACGGTCCTCATGAATATTACCTGCTGAGATCCGGATATACCCAGATCACCGGTAGGAATGACCGGATTATCGCAATTCCCGCCCACCACGCACACTTCGCACTCCGCTACTCCGTCTACAGTAGGATAACAGGTATGAGAGGTAAGATGCGGATCAAGTGCCGTATCCAGTTTCTTATAAGTTTCCAGCGTAGCCTCATCCCAATAGCCGGCAGCATCCCGGCTCTTATTGACCCCCGAAATCCATTCTATCCTTATAGAATCGATTCCCGAAGAATCCGAAGCTTTTACCTTTATCGTGAAATCCTTATCGGAAGTCCAGACATCGCTCTCATTCACTGCACTGGTCGAATAATAATCATCATGGACGCCGTCCTTGTCGCATGGGCTATAGGTGAGATCTGTCGGATAAGGCTCCATATTGCCGCTATTCATGTCCGCGCTCGCATCACAGAAGAGATTAGGCTTCAATCCCTTCGAACCTCCGTCACAGTCGCTATCATAGCCGTCTTTTTTCCCATCCCCATCGTCATCCAACCCATTCGTGCACCTGTCGTCATACCAATCCTCGTAATCTACCGTGCTCACTTCGAAGCTGATCGTCTCCTTGTCCATATGGTCATCCTCATCAATTCCGGCGCCATCCATCTCTGCGGATGTTTCCCGGCATGAAGAGAAGATCAGGAAAAAAGCAAAAAGGAAAAAAAACGACAGTCCTTTTTCCATTTTTTTGGCAAAAGATAAACTCATTTCTTTTATTTTAAGGTAATCTTAGAAAGAAGATCGTCAGAATTGGAGTGAGATACCTCCTTTGGTCGCAGGCACGATCCGGGTAACATTGCCGCAAGAAGTCGCGGTAATCTCATAAGTATCGTCTCCGAGAGACGCGAAAGTATTGGGTTTCGTCTGCGCTTCATTGAAAATGACGGTAAAAGCCACAATCTCACATTCCCCTTCGGTCACGATCTTCACCCTGATCTTTTCTTTCCCCTCTACGCATTCATCGCTCAAGGTCTCCATGGTCCCCTTGCAAGACTGCTTCCTCTTCTGGATGACAGCCTTATCGGGCTTCGCTTGCCTTTCGGTATTCTGCTTGCCGTCTACGTCTTCCGTATAAACGCCGAGCTTGTCTCCGCAATCATAAATCCGACAGGCTTCATAACGCCCGTCTCCGCATCTTGAATAATAATTGCAGCTGATGTCCAGGCATTTGGATTCGATCAGCTGGCAGTCTTTGAAAAATTCATCGGGATCGATGACTTCCGCGACCTTTCCCCCTTTGGGCTCGTCACCCTTCTCATATATCAGAGTTCCCGCTACGTAAGCGAGAAGAAGTAGCAGTATGAAGCAAAATATAAGGATAAATACCCGCAATAGTTCCGCTTTGCTCATTATCGCCCCTCCTTTTTTATTTTTATCGATCATCTTTTACCGCTTATCGTCTTTGTTAAAATGATTTCGCAAAAGGATTGTCGGTCTTGGGAAGATTGAGGTCGATATCGGGATAGTCATAGGGAGATATCTTCTCAAGCTGCTCTCCGTCCAACAGGTTCTTTATCCCTTTATTCGTATCGCTCACATATTCCCTGTATTCCTGGTAAGAACTGTCCTGGATTTCTACTTTCATATTATCCTCGATAGCTTCGTATTCCTTTGGCACGAAAAAGACATAATAAGAGACGGCCGAGAATAGCCCCAACGACAAGATCATGAGGAATATCTTTTGTGACCTTTTCAATTTTTTTACTATTGGACTTTCCATTTTGATCTAGTAATGAATAAATCTAAGACCCATCTCGAAATTAAGCATCGGATTGGGATTTGCCGCGCTGCTGCCGTCTTCCGACTGCGTATTCCTGACCGTCTCGGAACTTATATTCACGCTATCCTCCTGCAAGAAGGGAGTCCCATTCTCCAGAGCCCTCGCAAAATTTACGAAGCTGGAGTAATCGCCCCGCATCGCTATATCTATCCCCTGCTGCTTGAGATTGCTGTCGGTCGGTCCCGTAGTCGTAGTCGTTTCCGAAGTTATGACGGCCCCCGTAGAAGTCGTAGTACCGGGCGTGACTACCGTTGCGGCTTTTATATCCGAAAGCGTGAAACCGAGAAGCTCCAGATTGAATGATCTTGAAAGCTGCTGGATGTGTATCAGGAAATCCTCATAGTTATTCCTGTTAGGTATAAGAAGCGCCAGCTTTTCCGAATTGACTGTGAGATCCCTATTCTCCTCATTGAAAGCTTCGATATTCCGCAGGAGCTCTTCCTTACTCTTGAGGTCTTCCTGCTTGTCGATATAAGCCCCGTCCATAGCGAGTTTCTTCTGATAGAGAGGGGATAGGAATGCCAGCAGGAATATTACAGAAAGAATAAGGGAGGCGCATAGTGCGGTCACGTCCTTGCGCTCCTTGGAATCGGCATTCTTCCTTGAATTATTTTGTTTCGTCTCCATAAGATTTAACTAATTTAAATAATCCAATTCCATATCTCCCCGGAAATTCACGACCCCGGGCTTGTCATCCGCCAAACTGAACCTGTTGACATGCAGATTCTCGACTTCTGCCGCGCTCTTTAGAGATTTCTCAAATTCGTCCATGCGCCCCCTGTCATAAGCCTTGCCTTCGAACGAGACCTTTATCTTCTCGACCCGATCACCATTGATGCCGTTCGATGATTTCTGCAGATTTATCGAATAGCTGGATACCTCTATATATCTGTTGGTGTATTTTGAAAGCACTCCAAGTCCATAACCCCAGTACTGTTCCTGAAAACCCAACAGGTCCGTGCGCAGTGTCGTCTTTATCGCCACCGACACGCTCCCATCCTCCTTGGACTTTTCGATATCTCCGAACTCGACTGACTGGATCCAGAAGGAGTCTTCGAATATGAGGAGCTGCTTGATGAGAGTATCATAGTCCCTCGCTACCGTCTCCATTTCGACACTGCCGCTTGCGGCAGCACAATCCAGGGTTTTCAGATAAACGCCCTTGATGATGTTCTCTTTCAGGAATGTAAGACCCTTCGAAACATAGGCATGCTCGCCGAGGACTTTCTCGATGTCGTTCTTATTGTAATCGGAAGACAGGAGATCGCTCTTCTCGATCTCATTCTTGATTTCCGTCTTCACATTCTCGATCTTGACATCGATGGCCTTGGTGTCCTTTTCCACCTGCCGCCTCTCAAGCTCGATGAAACCATAAGCTACTGCGGAAGACAAGACAAAAAAGACAGCCAAAACATAGACGGCAGTCTTCTCTCTCCTCCTATTAGCTTCGATTGTAAAGTTCTCCGGTAAAAGATTTATACTTGGCATAAGACGTGAAGGATAACTTTTGGTTATATATATTTGCCCGAAATAATCCCTAGAGAAAAATTCATGGAACGAATCCTATATTTAAGATTATATCACTATTCTATTTTTTATGCAAAGTATATCGTATCTTTTTCCACACGATAAAGTATGTCCAGATATCTTCCGTGCATTAATTATAACACTCTTGATGTTTTTTACAAAATATTCATTTCCTTCATCGCTCTCTCGAAGATATAGAATACCCTCTCTATCTCCTCCTTGTCGGTTTCAAGTCCCGGCTCGTTCTCCAGCCGGACTTTCATCCGATAAGCCCAGATCATATCATCCTTGAAATTGAGCTGCGAATCCGGTATCTTCAATATCCTTCTCTCCAGATTCTCTCCCGAGAAATTCGCGCTGCGAAGGCACTCGTCCAGTATGCCTTCCGCGATGCCGACTGCTCGTTTTTTGTTCTCCAGATTGTCAGACTGCATCAGTTCCTGCGCCTCCTCCCACTTCCTCTGCGCTCTCCCCTTGGACAGCCTGCCGGATTTCATCGCCTGCTCCAGATTGTCGTAAAGATCGCCACCGAGTTTCCGGAAACGGCCCAAGACCATGACGATGCCGATTATGATAATGATATCGAGCAATATGAACATGTTCCTGAGAAATACGAAAGCGAAAGGCCACCACCAGATAACGATGGCCTGGCCTCCGAAACGGACTACCGGAGCTGCGGCTGTGATGAGTAGATGCGTGATGATCATATGATTGGGTTAGATGGCAGGTTTTTGTGAAAGCCAGGTCGTATCCTTTCCATAGGCATCGGATAGGCCGAGAATCATCTTCTCCTCGAAAGGCCTGCCGATGATCTGCATTCCCACCGGAAGCGGCGTCTCCCCGTCTTCCGGCTTCACGAACCCGCAAGGGACGGAAATTGCCGGCAGACCTGCGAGCGACACCGCGGAAAGGAAGATGTCTCCGAGATACATCTCAAGCGGATTGTCACTGTGTTCGCCAAGCCTGAAAGCCACGCTGGGCGCGGTCGGCACGATGATGGTATCCACCTTCTGGAAAGCTTCGTCAAAATCCTTCTTGATGAGCGTACGGACCTTCTGCGCCTTGAGATAGTAAGCGTCATAATATCCGCTGGAAAGCGCATAAGTACCGAGCATGATGCGACGTTTGGCCTCGCTGCCGAAGCCCTTGCCTTTTGATTTCATATATACATCCAGAAGATCTTTCACCGGAGTGTCCGGATCGCTCTGGGCCGAATAACCGAAACGGATGCCATCGAACTTGGCGAGATTAGAACTCACTTCGGAAGGCGTGATGATATAGTAAGTCGGCACGGCATACCTGGTGTGCGGAAGGCTTATCTCCACCACCTCGGCGCCCATCTCCTCGAGCTTTGCGATCGCATCTTTCACGCATCTCGCGATATCGGCATTGAGCCCTTCGACAAAATATTCCTGCGGCACGCCGATGCGGAGCCCTTTGACATCGAAATCCGTGATTGCCGCGAGATAGTCGTCCGCTTTTGCCACAGAAGTCGTGGCATCCTTCTTGTCTTCGCCCGCGATCGATTGCAGTATGATCGCCGCATCCTTCGCAGTCTTAGCCATGATACTTGGACAATCCGTGGAAGAAGTCATCGAGATGAGTCCGTACCTGGAAATCCTGCCATAAGTGGGTTTGAGACCGACTACGCCGCAGAAAGAAGCGGGCTGGCGGATAGATCCTCCCGTATCGGTACCGATGGAATAAAGGCACTCAGCCGCCGCGACCGAAGAAGCCGATCCACCGGAAGATCCTCCCGGCACGCGCTCCATGTCCCATGGGTTGCGGCTCGGTCCGAAGTCGGAATTCTCCGTGGAGGCCCCGTGCGCGAACGCATCGCAGTTCACCTTCCCCAACATCACCATGCCTTCGGCATCCAGCTTCCCGACCAGCGTCGCATCTTCCGCTGGAACGTAGCCCCGGAGGATATTCGAAGCAGCGGTGGTCTCTACGCCCTTCGTAAGAATGACATCTTTGATAGAAGCCGGGATGCCCAGAAGTTTCCCCTCTTCTCCATCCGCGATCCTCTTGTCGGCATCCTGTGCCTTCCGCATAGCCGCATCCTCGGTAAGAGTAATGAAGGACTTAAGCTTGCCGTCCGTCGCCTTTATCCGCTCGAAGTATGCTTTCGTGAGTTCGACAGAAGAGAATTCCTTCTTCCGAAGCCCATCGCCCGCCTTCACTATATCCAAATCCAATATATCCATATATTTGAGATCTTATCGTGCTTATAGTATCTGCCTTACCCTGATATAACCGTCCTGACTGTCGGGATAATTCTTCGTCATTAATGCTTTGGTCTCCTCATCGGCCATCCTTGATTCGTCCTCACGAAATACGTTGATCTTTCCCGTCACCTGCGATATCGGCTCGACCCCCTCCGTATTTACCTCTTCCAGCTGCTTCACATAACCCAAGACATCGGAAATCTCCCGGGTAAGCCTTTCTGTCTCCTCCTCAGTAAGCTCGATCCGCGCAAGCTCCGCGATATGTTTCACTTCCTCCTCGGAAACCTTGGTATTTTCTGCCATATTGGGAATTTAGTTCTTATTTACATAGATAAAATAACACAGTTTTGTTTATTTTACAATAAAAAATCGGCCTCAAACATACCTGCCTTTTCTGGGATCTGCACCAGAAGAAAAACGCATATTTTGCCATAAAAACGGTTTAAGCCCCCCCCTGTAATTATGTTATGCCTACGCTTAAACGTAAAAAATCTTGTGCGCTGACAAAGTCCGTCTTGAGATTCGATTAGATAGATGTCCTCAATTGGCATGCCCGTAGCCAGGACGACAGACGGCACTGTCATATGCAGCTTGATCGGCCGCGCTAGGATTCTCAAGCTTAGCATAGACATAAAATCCGCCTTCACACTGTTATTTCATGTATTGCGGCGTCTGGTTGTCGGAAGTCAGCTTCGGATCGCGCGGCGCATCCATAAAACACCCGGCTTCTTCCGGGCCGGTAGCAATAGACTCGGTATAATCCGCTCCTGCTTGATAATTGAACCATCCCGCGCTTGAGCCCCGCCACCCCGTGCCGGGAATCACATAAATGACATGCTGCGCATAATACTGTTCCGAAGCCAAAACAATTTGTTCCATGTCGATTTTTCGCCGCGCGTCCCGCGCCTTCACCCGCGCATCGTTCAGGCTCATAAAAGCGATGGTAGACGACATCCCGATTATCGAGATCGCCACCAGAAGTTCGATGAGTGTAAAACCGCTTTGTTTGCCAACCATACTGTGATAGACAAACTGATTTAGAACCTCAATCTTCTTTTTGTCGGGGAAGTCATACGAACTGTCCGTATATGAAATCAGCTGCAATCTTGATGATATCCTCCGAAAGAATCAGGATATTCAGCCAAGCATTTTGAGGAATTCCGCTTCGCCGATAATCTTCACGCCCAATTCCTGCGCCTTCTCCGCTTTGCTTCCCGGATTCTCTCCTGTTATCACATAATCGGTCTTCTTTGTGACCGTAGAATGCATCTCTCCTCCGGCACTCCGGATGAGCTCTTTGGCCTCCTCGCGTCCATATCTCTCAAGGCTTCCCGTCAGGACGAAGGACTTGCCTCGAAGCTTATCAGAGGACTTGCCGTCTTCCCGGATCACGACTCCTGCCTCCAACAGTTTCTTGACGAGTTCGAGATTCTCTTTATTGGCAAAATACTCCGAGATGCTTTCGGAAGCGGCCGGACCCACATCCTCCGCCGCCTCCAGCTGTTCCCGGCTGGCCTTACGGAGATTTTCCAATGTCGAGAAGTGGCGCGCGAGCGTGATTGCCATCTCCTCTCCCACATGCCGGATGCCGAGCGCGAAGATGAAACGGGAAAACGGCACGTCCTTGCTCTTTTCGATCGCCCGAAGAAGATTATCCGCAGATTTTTTCCCGAACCTGTCTAGGATTTCCAAATCGCCTTTCCTGAGCTCGAATATATCCGCCAGATCCGATATGAGTCCTTCATCTGCCAGTTGTTTTATCTTGTTCGGCCCCAGGCCTTCGATATCGAAAGCTTTCTTGCCTGCCGCGTGCGATAGCTTCCGCAGCCCTACCGCGAAGCAGCTCTTGCTCGGACAATAATAGGCCACCTCGCCGTCGTGGCGGACGATAGGCGCCTCGCAGAACGGGCATTTCTCGGGCATTTCAAATTTCTTTTCTTTTCCGTTGCGCAATCCCTTAACCACATCCACCACCTCCGGAATGATATCTCCCGCTTTTTGGATCACCACCGTATCGCCGATACGCACATCCAACCGGTCGATCTCATCCTGATTATGGAGAGTCGAACGCGAGACGGTCGAGCCGGCCACCACCACTGGCCGAAGATGCGCCACGGGAGTAAGCGCGCCCGTCCGCCCGATCTGCACTTTGATATCTTCCACGACTGTCGTCACTTGTTCGGCGGGAAATTTATAAGCGATCGCCCAACGCGGCGCCTTGCCGGTATGGCCTACCATCTCCTGCCACTGTCGCGAATTGAGCTTGAGGACGATGCCATCTATCCAGTAGTTCTCCTTCTCCTTATGCTCATACCAATATTTATGGAATGGAAAGACTTCGCGGATAGCGCCGATATGCTTCCAGTTCTTATTCACCCGGAAGCCGAGCTCGTCCAGGACTTCGAGTTCCTCGGCCTGCGTCGCGGGAAGCGCGATATCCTTCGCCGCCGAGAGGTCATAAATGAAACAGCCCAGCCTCCTCTCCTTCGCGATCCGGGAATCCAACTGACGGATAGCTCCCGCCGCCGCGTTGCGCGGATTGGCAAAAAGCGGCTCTCCGTTCTGCTCCCTTTCCCTATTGAGTGAATCGAATACGTCTTTGGCCATAAAGACCTCGCCTTCCACGATCACGCTCACGTCGCGGTCGAGCTTGAGAGGAATACTCTCGATAGTCCGAAGATTCTGCGTCACGTCCTCCCCCACCTTGCCATCCCCTCGCGTGGCGCCCTTTATAAGATATCCTTTCTCATACGTCAGCACCACATGGAGTCCGTCGATCTTCAATTCTGCGGTGTAATCGAGACCGGAGGGCACGCTTTCCCCGAGATCCGCGAGTACTTTGCGGATACGGTTATCGAAATCTACGATCTCTTTCTCCTCGAAAGCATCATTGAATGACCACTGCCGCACCTCGTGTATGACCTTCTGGAATTTGTCGAGCGGCTTGCCGCCGATGCGCTGCGTGGGCGAATCCGACGTGATGAACTCGGGATATTCCTGTTCGAGGACATACAGCTCATGCTTGAGGCTATCGAGCGCCGCTTCGGATATTTCCTGCTTGTCGAGGACATGATAAAGATAGCGATGATGATTTATCTCTTTCTTCAGTTTCTCTATCCGGGTTTTGGCTTCTATTTTGTCCATATAGATAATAATGATGTACGCGGAATCCTTTTCTGCACTTGTCGCGGAAGCAAGTCTCTGGCTTGGCCCTCCTGCCGTCTGATCTTTCCGTCTGCGGGAATCGGTCTCCAGACCGGTTCCTTTTAGCCTTATAATTCGATGTTCTCGACTCTTATCATGCTATCCGGATTTGCCGAGAACTAATACCCGGGTTTGTCATGCTGAACTTGTTTCGGCATCTTCGTAATATTACGTATAATCCACATCACGAAGTTCTAACGTTGTGTATCGATGATCCTGGAACAAGTTCAGGATGACAGAATAAGATTGCTTCATCCTTGGAGCCTTTACGCTCTTGGCAGTATCGGATTGTATCGCCCAGGATATCGAAGCGGTCAGCCGGTCAAGGACATAATTCCAGTTCCTGACCATGAATGTCAGGAAACATATCCGGGAGTTTAATTCTTTTGATATCGTTATCGAAGACATAATAAGACTTCCTTGAAATAAAACCCCTGGAAGCGGGCCAGAGACCCACTCCCGCCGAAAGGTCTGCTCCCGCTATATATGCGGGAACCGGTCTCTGACCGGTTCCTTGTAGTCCTATCTCAATGATGAATTAACAAGATCAACTGGCATCTACCTTAATCTCCTTATAAGGATAATGTCCCCCAATACCACTCTATTATCCCGTCTCCTAGGAAAAAGCTTATCATAAATCCCAGTATCAAAAAAGGTCCGAAAGGCATCTCGCTCTTCATCCCCTTCCTCTTCGCCATCATGAGGGCGACACCCGCTATCGCTCCGGTGAAAAAGGCCAGGAAGAGCGCGAGGAGCGTCTGGCTTACCCCCAACACCATCCCCATCAGGAAGCCCAGCTTGACGTCGCCGCCTCCCATACCCCGTCCGCGAGTAATCCATATCAGAAACAAAAAAAATCCGCCGGCAAAGATTGCCGCACCAAGATAATCGCTCACGAACAGCACCTGATCCTCCGCCCGCGAGACCTGTAAAATAAGAAGCAGGAAGGACGCTCCGATTGCCGGAAATACAACCTTGTCCGGTATGATGAAGTACCGGAAATCGAAAACGAAGATCACGATAAGCGCGAAGAAGATGGAAGAGAGGAGGATAAATCGGAAGATATCTTCAGGCACAAAGCCGGACGGGAAGACATGGGCATATGCTGACAGAAATGCCATTCCGGCAGAGATCTCCACGAAGAGTTCCTCAAAAGACGCGCCTGCCAGATGCGCCTGTCTTCTTTTTGAAAGGCTGAAAACTGAAAGCTGATCGCGCAATCTCAGCCGGCAAACATCGAAAGAACGCCTCAGACGAGAAGCCGGATCGCTTTCTTCTTTTTCCAGAGAGAATACCGCCGCATTGAGCAAACCGCCTATCGCAAACCCCAGAAAAAACAATATCCATCCGAAAAAAGCATCCATACGCCTCCGTGAAAATTAGTTATAGATGTAAACGCAATCATCACGATCGCACTCG
>CAZDCJ010000011.1:21749-25735 GCA_964503935.1 uncultured Candidatus Saccharibacteria bacterium | reverse complement strand
TGATTTATTCCTCTCCCAGGTCGATCTTGTAGATCTTGTTGTCGCTGCCGACGTAGTATACTAGGTCGCTGTCGCCGAGATAGTAGAGGCCGCGGCCGGAGATATTATCCGTGAGGTAATAGGTGTTGCGGTTGTCGCGGCCGTCGAGCTCGGTGAACTTGAAGGAGCTGCTCTCCTGGTAGAGGAGATGCTCCTCGTCGGCATAGACATAGATATTGCTCAAGGTCCCGCTGAAGCGGGTGAGAAGTTCATTGGCGCCGGCCGATTTGACCGGCTGGGATTCCTTGTCGTCGATATAATAGATCCAGATCTCGTTGCCGTTGTAGTAAAGGATGCGTTCTCCTTTCTTGAAGAAACGGGCATCCAGCACGTTGGAATTTATCCGGTACGGTTCGGATGTACTGTCGATGAAATAGAGCGTACTGCGGGACAGGACGAGCAGCCTGCTGCCGTACCTCTGGAGAGTGAAGACCGCGCCTTTGTCATATCCTTCGGGCATGGTACTGATGCGCAGGCTGTAGGTGGTATTTTCCAGGTTGGTCGAATAGAGGACGGGAGCGACACCCGCGTCGTCCAGACGGAAATAGAAGAGCGCGCCCTGGTAGACGAAGAAGCTGCTTACCCCCGTCATTATCTCCTCGACTTCCTTGGTGACATAATCAAAGGAGAATACCGAGCCTTTCCCGTCGCCATAGACTATGAAATTGTCGAAGAGGCCGATAGTGACGTTGGGAGCTTTGCCGAGTTCTTCCACGACGGGGGCAGAGATGAGATAGACGCGGCCGTTGTCGCGCAGGTCGATGAGATACATGCCGCTCGTGGTGGTGATGACTACCCGCCCTTCGTCTTCTGTCCATTCCACTTTTCGGATTTCTCCGATGAGAGAGAGCTGGGAATCGTCGAGTATCAGTTCGTATGTTTCCCCGCGGATATCCAGCAAGAAGAGGCCGGATTCGCCGTCCGCTTCGCCTTGGAACAGGAGCTCGTTCTTGCTGGTCGCCATATAGATCTTGCCGTTTTCCGGAAGAGTGAGGCCGGGAAGCACCGCCGTGGGCTCGTACTTGCTCTTGAGAAGGATGATGTCTTCGTATTTCGCCACCTGCCCCGGCTCGATCGTCACGATCTTCTTCCATTCGTTGAAGCCGTCCTTGGTCGCCCTGATCGTATAGCTTTTGGGTATGAGATCCTCGATCTTGAGGAAAGATGAGAATGCCCCGCCGAAAAATCCCGTATCTTCCACGGCCTCTTCGTCTTTGTAGACGGTCGTATCTTGTGGCGTGGTGCGGAGCACTATGGCGCCCGCCTGATAGCTCTCGCCGGTCTGAGGGTCGTATTTATATCCGAAACTATAGTACAGGGTCGTGCTGAGTATCAGGAAAAAGGCGCTTATACAGAGGTAAAAGTATGCCTTGAATTTTCTTTCTTTCATGGTGTAATAATGTTAAGGTCTGCCTGAATTCTAACAGAATGGGGCTAAATTGACAATTGCCAGGGCAGAAGATAGAATTAAAGCGTAAAGCAGCAGGTTATCCGGACTCGGATCAGGCGGAGGGCTTTTATGCGGAGAACCTGATCCCGAAAGCTTGACGGGAAAATTTTGAATATCTTAAGGCGAAAAATTATGTTTGTACGAAAAATCGGAATAGATCTGGGAACGGCTAATATCCTGGTATTCGTACCGCAGAAAGGCGTGGTGGTGAATGAGCCGTCCGTGGTGGCGGTATCGATAGACGAGAACCGGATACTGGCGGTGGGCAATGAAGCCAAGAAGATGCTCGGCAAGACGCCGGACAATATCACGGCCAGCCGGCCGGTGAAGAACGGCGTGATAGCTGACTATCGCGTGACGGAAGCAATGATCCGGTATTTCGTGGAGAAGGTAAGCGGCAAATTCCGGCTCTTCAAGCCTGAGATAATCATCTCGGTGCCGGCAGGCATCACTTCCACCGAGCGGCGCGCGGTGATTGACGCGGCGCTCCAGGCGGGCGCCAAGGCCGCATATGTGGTCAAGGAACCGATCCTGGCGGCTATCGGCGCGGGTATCGCTATCAATACCCCGTGCGGGAACATGATCATCGATATCGGGGGCGGGACCTCGGAAGTAGCCGTCATCTCGCTGGGCGGCATCGTAGCTTTTTCTTCGGTGCGCGTGGGAGGCGACAAGTTCGACGAGGCTATAGCCGATTATATCCGCAAGAAGCACAACGTCTCGGTGGGCGACAGGAATGCCGAGGAGATCAAGATTAAGCTCGGCAGCGCTCTTCCGCTCGAGGAAGACCAGTTCATGGAGATCCGCGGGCGGGATCTGGTTTCGGGGTTGCCCAAGACCATCACGGTGGGCTCCAATGAGGTCACGGAAGCACTGCGGGAAGAGCTGCTGGAAGTGGTGAAAGCGGTGAAGAATGTCCTCCAGAAGACTCCGCCCGAACTTTCATCGGATGTCATCGACAGGGGAATGGTGCTCTCCGGAGGCGGGGCGCTGCTCCGTAATCTCGACAAGCTGCTTTCTGAGGCGACCGGCGTGCCTTGCTATGTGGCGGATGATCCGCTGCTCTGCGTGGCGCGGGGAACGGGCATCGTGCTCGACAATCTCGACGTTTACAAACGGAATCTGATATCAAGGAAATAACATATGAAGATAGGAATAGACGCTTCCAGGGCATTCGGAGAGGAGAGGACGGGAACGGAAGAATATTCCTATCAGCTTCTGCGCTATCTTGCGGTCCTTCCGGCCGTCTCTTCGCACCAGATATTTCTCTATGTGCGAGAGGGCGCGCGTATGGATTTTGAGTTGCCTTCGAATTTCACGGTGAGGGAAATTCGGGGCGATTTTCTTTGGACGCGGCTGCACCTTTCCTGGGAGCTCCGGAAACATCCGGTCGATGTGCTCTTTGTGCCGGCGCATACTCTGCCCTCATTCGTTCCCCGAAAGAGCGTGGTGACGATCCACGGCCTGGAGCATAGGAGCTGCGGAGACTGCTACTCCCGGAAGGACCGGCTGGTTCTGGAGATGAATACGCGGCTATCTATTTTCCTTGCCAGGAGGATCATCGTTCCTTCGGAAAGCACGAAGAAAGATATCGTGGAATATTACAAGGTCGCGCCGGAAAGGGTAAGCGTCATCCATCATGGGGCGCCGGAGGGCCGCGCTGCCACGGAAAGGGCGGATAGCAAGGGCGGGTTTGACATACTCTTCATCGGCAGGCTGGAGAAGCGTAAGAATATCGCACGGATGGTGCGTGCGTTCGGAAAGTTCAGGAAAAAGCTCGGCGGAGCGGAAGAAGGGAGAAAGATAAGGCTCGTCCTCGCGGGCAAAGACGGATTCGGAAGCGACCGGATAAGAGAAGGGATAGACAGATCGGATTATAAGGGAGATATCTTGATAAGAGGATATGTATCGGAGAAGGAAAAGGAAGAGCTGTACGGGAATGCGGATGTATTCCTCTTCCCGACGCTCGCGGAAGGATTCGGACTGCCGGTCCTGGAGGCGATGAGTCATGGCGTGCCGGTCATCGCCTCGCGCGTCCCGGCGCTTGCCGAAGTCGCGGGCACTGGCGCGCTGCTTGTCGATCCTACGGACGAAGAGGAGATTGCGGATGCGCTTTTGAGATATTATAAGGACGAGAGTGCGAGAGAGGAGTCGGTAGGAAGGGGATATGAGGATCTCAGGAGGTTCAGCTGGGAGAAGTGCGCCGAGGAGACATGGAAGGTGATCGCGGAGTGGGGGGCAAAATGATGACCGTCCGCATCCGTCACTGCAAGAGGGCTGCATAAGCGGATTGTTGCATTGTCATTGCGAGGAGTCCGTACTCGGGCGACGTCGCAATCTCATTAGCAACCAAGCATCCAATTGCCATAAATGCATTTTGTAAAGTAAGTATGACTTTATGGAATCAAAGAGTTACCGTGTCTATGTCCTTACCAACAAGAACAACACCGTGATATATACAGGGATCACTTCTAGAATCGAACAAAGGGTTTGGGAA
>CAZDCJ010000011.1:1445-21649 GCA_964503935.1 uncultured Candidatus Saccharibacteria bacterium | reverse complement strand
CTATGGATACGGAAATGCGCGCGGACTGAAATCCGCTACCCCATCCTCGCAATGACAATGCAAAAATTCCAGTGCAATGACAAAATGCAATAAGACCCGATACGTTGTGACGTCTCTTTATATAAGAAAGAACGAGCCATACTTTATCGATAAAGATTTAAATAATCATCCTAATTATTTCGATATGGAAAATCCGAAAGAAGCCGGCAGATTGAAAGTCGCGATCGTGCATGATTTTCTTACTTATTGGGGCGGAGCGGAGCAGGTCTTGATGTCCCTTCACAGGCTTTATCCCGAGGCGCCGATCTATACGCTTCTCTACGACAAGAGCATGGAAAGATATTTTCCTGACGCGCGCATAAGGGTGTCTCTCCTGGACAAGCTGCCCATGTGGCTTAAGAAGCGCAAGAAGCTGCTATTGCCTCTCATGCCGACTGCGGCGGAGACTTTCGACCTCAGTGGATTCGATTTGGTCATTTCCAGCTCCTCGTCATTTGCCAAGGGGGTCATCGTGAGGCCCCGGACGCTCCATATATCCTATTGCCACACCCCGACGCGCTTCCTCTGGGACTGGTATCGGAATTATCTGGAAGAGAACCGGATCGGCATGCTCAAGAAGTTCCTTGTCGTACCGATACTCCATGTGATGCGGATCTGGGACCGCAGCGCTTCCGAACGGGTGGATCGTTATGTCGCAAACTCCGAGAATACGGCGCGCAAGATAAAGAAATTCTATGGACGGGAAAGCGAGGTCATCTATCCTCCCGTCGATTACATGAAGTTCGGTACGATGGAAGATCTGCCGCCGGTTCCGGAGAAGGACTACTATCTCATCGTGTCGCGCCTGAGCCCCTACAAGAAAATCGATGTCGCGATCAACGCTTTCAATAAATTGGGACTGCCTCTCGTCATAATCGGCACGGGTGGCGACATGGAGCGCCTACGGAAGATGGCGGATAAGAATATCAAGTTCCTGGGGTTTCAGGACGAGAAGCATCTCGCGGCATACTACAAGAACGCGCGGGCGCTGATATTTCCGGGCGAGGACGACTTCGGTATCACTATTTTGGAGGCGATGTCTTTCGGCGTTCCGGTGCTGGCATACGGCCGCGGCGGGGCGCTCGAGACGGTTATTCCCGGCAAGACGGGAGAGCTATTCGACAGCGAGGTGCCGGAAATCCTGGCTGACGGCATAAGGAGGATGAACCGGAGTATGGACGGGTATGACGCGGAGGAAATCAAGGCTTTCGCCGAGAAATTTTCCCGTGAGAATTTCGAGAAGAAGTTCAAGGGTTTCGTGGAGAATGCGCTGGAGAAGGCGCGGAAGTAATCAAGATCGCGGGAATAGTACTGATCTACTCAGGATTCCGTCTTATCTTAATCACGGACTTCGTCTTATGTCCCATCTCCCGTGGGGAGAGAGTAGCGTCGGTAAGCCCCTCCGGATCTTTCAGTCGCGTCCCGCCTTCGCTTTCAGCTACGGCGAGACAGGCGCTCCTTCAGGATGACGAAATATTTATTCTCCTCGCTCCGACTGCACGGAGTTTGCCCCCGACCAGGTCGAGGGTATGCCTCCGTACGGGCGGGAATCCGGAAATGGGTGGAGTAGCGACCAGTCTTGGCTAGTGCGCCCAGGAGTGAACTTTATTCCTCGCACAAAATGAAGGTCCTGTCTCGATAAGAGACAGCTTGATCCTGATACGGAGATGGCGCGCCTATGTAGAAAGGCTCTCCGCCGGACCAGCGTTTGATTCAAAGCCGTAAATATGGTAAGTTGGTATATATAAGGCTGAAAACATGACTTTGGAAAAAGACATCATCGGTAATACGAAAATCGTCCGTTATTTGGACAAGGTCCTCCAAAAGGGCTTCGTTTCGCATGCATATCTCTTCGAGGGGCCGGAGCATGTAGGCAAGATGACCGTGGCGCTCGCTTTTGCCGGAAAACTCCTCGGGGACGTCTCGGAGGACATTTCCAGGAATCCGGATCTCATCCTCGTCTCGCCGGACAAGGAAGAGAAGCAGATAGGCGTGGAGGCGGCGCGGAGATTGCAGAAAGACTTGAGTCTTTATCCTTTCAAGGCCTCCTATAAAGTGGCGATAATCGAAAAAGCCGAGACCCTGAGCCCGTCGGCGGCCAATTCTCTCCTCAAGACGATCGAGGAGCCGGGAGAGACTTCCATAATCATCCTGGTCGCTTCGGATATGGAGAGGGTCTTGCCGACGATAAGATCGCGGTGCCAGATCCTGAGTTTCACTCCCGTCACGGACAGGGAGATAGCGGATATGCTGGAAGGCTCAGGCACCGGCGCGCAAGCGGTCGTAGATTTAGCCGAAGGAAGGCCCGGCCTTGCACTGAGACTACGGGGAGACAAGGAGCTGCAGGGAAAGATGGAAGACGACCGGAAGACAGTACTCTCGCTTTTCGGCAAAGGGAATTATGCCCGGATGGAAAGCATAAGCCGGGTGTATGAGATGGAAAAAGAGGAGGTGGCGGAAGTCTTGGGGGGCTGGATCGTCGCGTTGCGCGCCGAGATGCTGGAAGACATGGCGCACCCGGAAGCGGGAGGGATAAAGCTCTGCCGGATGAAGGCCGCTCTTGAAAGGACGATCGTTTCGCGCGAGGATATCCTGGAGAAGAACGTCAATCCCCGTCTCGCGCTGGAGAACCTGGTATTGGGCTTTTAAGCAATAATCACTCATATGGAAGGAATAATCAAAAGAACGGTTCTTGTCAGTCTGCTCCTTATGGTAGTCCTTTCTTTTTCCGGATGTCTCGGGATCGGCAGCGGCCAGCCTGTTACTTCCCAATATCGGAATGACAGCCAGGGTATATTCAAATCGACGGACGGCGGCAGGACATGGCAGCAGAAAGTGGCCATCGAAGGAGACGTGGAAAGGCGCCTTGACCAGATCAGTACCGGAAGCATCGAGATCGATCCTATGAATACCCAGGTGCTCTATCTGGGGACTCTCGGACATGGTATGTTCAGGACGGAGAACGGCGCGGACACCTGGTACGAGGTCAGCGATGCGAACAATAAGTTCCGTGATAATTCTTACATCTACGATATTCAGGTGGAAAAAGGCAATTCCAATATCGTCTATGCTGCCACGCTCAATGACAATCGCGGAGTGCTCCTTAAGACCGAAGACGGGGGCAAAGGCTGGACGGAGAGCTATATCAGCACGGAGCCCGGCAAAGCCGTCAAGCGCGTCCAAGTCGATCCGCAGCAGCCGAACGTCATCTATATCGGTACGGCGCAGGGAGGATTTCTCCGGAGTGAGGATAGGGGGCAGAGCTGGTCGATGGTGAAGTGGTTCCAGGCCGGGGTGAAAGATTTCGTAGTGGACTATAAAGATAGCCGGAACATCATGGTCCTTACCTCCAACGGCCTGGCCAAGACTACAGACGGCGGCGCAGTCGAAGAGACAAGCTGGCAGAGCCTGACTAAGACTCTCCAGGATTTTCTCGATATCCGCAGGGCTACGATAAACCGGATCACTTCCATTACTATCGACAATGAGGACCCTTCGGTATTCTATCTCACTTATGAGAACCTGATATTCGTGACGCGCGACGCCGGATTATCGTGGGATACCATGGATACCATAACTCCGACTACGAGCAAGAACGAGGATCTTCCTGAAATCAAGAAGATCGGGCTCATGGATGGGACTATCTATTACGGCGCAGGCAACGCCTTCTACAAGAGCACGAACAAGGGCGTGTCCTGGTCAAGCTTTGACATACCTATCCTAGGCGATGTAAAATATACTATCAGCGATCCCAATAATCAGGACATCATCTATGTCGGGGCGCTGTATCAGAGATAGCGGTCCGGTCCGTCCTTAATCGATATCAATAATCATTTTATGAATACTATGAATCTACAAGCAGATTTGGAAAAGAACTTAAATTTCTTCAGGAGCGAGATCGCTACCTTAAGCATCGGCCGTGCCACTCCACACCTCGTGGAGGATGTCAACGTGGATTATTATGGTACGCCGACCCCCCTCAAGCAGGTGGCGACCATCACGATACCTGATCCGCGTACCATCACCATAGCGCCTTTTGACAAGTCACAGCTCAAAGATATCGAGAAAGCTATCAACATGGCGCAATTGGGGCTCAATCCCGGCAATAACGGGGACGTTATCCGCATCACCGTGCCGCAGCCTACCGAGGAGAGGCGCAAGGAACTGGCGAAGCTTCTCAATAAGATCCTGGAGAATGCCCGCATTGGTGTCCGCAACGCGCGCGAGGAAGCGATGAAAGAGATCAAGAACGCCGAGAAGAATGGCGAGATCAGCGAAGACGACCGTTTCGGGAAGCAAGAGGAGATCCAGAAGCTGGTCAACGAGGCCAATGCGAAGCTGGAAGAAGAAGCAAAAAAGAAAGAGGCCGAGATAATGACGGTCTGAAAATAACTTACGACTGATAACCGACAGCTTGTCTGTCATCCCGGAATTTTGCCTGCAAAATATCCGGGATCCCTGACTAATGACTGGTAACTTATAACCTGCGACTACGAGGGTGGTTTTCGGAAGAGAGACAGGATTGTAAGCAAAGCGGATTTATAATATGAAAAAATAATATGACAATCTCCACTATAATAATATTCCTGCTGGTCCTGGGGGTGATCGTGTTTGTCCATGAACTCGGACATTTCGCCACCGCCAAGCTTTTTGGCGTCAAGGTAGACGAATTCGGTTTGGGCTTCCCGCCCCGGATGGTGGGAAGGAGAAGGGGGGAGACGGAATATACCATCAACTGGATCCCGCTCGGAGGTTTCGTGAAGATCGCGGGAGAGGATGGAGATAACCGCGAGGATCCGCGCTATTTCGGCGCCAAGCCGGTCTGGAAGCGGGCAATCATCCTTTCGGCAGGAGTAGCTATGAATTTCCTTCTGGCAATCATCATATTTACCGGCATATTCATGTCGGGCTTTCCGACGGACGTGACGGGCGTGGACAGGACTAGCCTTCCGCAAGGCACGGAGGTCTATGTCGAGATTACGGGTGTAAGCGACAGCAGTCCGGCGAAAGAAGCCGGAATAGAGCCGGGAGACAGGATACTCCGGGCGGGAGAGGTAGAAGTTGACGAAGTAACCGACCTTCAGGATTATACGAAGGAGAATGGCGGTAAAGACATAACGGTCACGCTGGATCGGCAGGGAGAGGTCATAGAAAGGCAGGTCTTTGCGCGGGAGAATGCCGAGGGCAGAGGGGCGATCGGCGTTACACTGGCGGAAGTAGCGAATCTGTCATATTCTCCGCTCGAATCCATAAGGGCGGGTATCGGGCATACGGTGGCCCTCGCGGCGTATATCTTCCAGTATCTCGTGGGTACGGTGAAGGAGCTGCTCTTCACCGGCGGAACTACCGCCGATGTCTCGGGTCCGGTCGGGATGGTCTCGATGACGCAGCAGGCGGCGCAGATGGGGATTACGGTACTTCTTAATTTCATGGCGCTCATCAGTGTCAATCTGGCGATCGTAAACATACTGCCGCTTCCGGCGCTTGATGGCGGACGTATATTCTTCCTGATAGTAGAAGCGATCAAGAGGAAGCCTGTAAGCGCGGAGACCGAAGCCCGGATCCATAATGCGGGGTTCGCATTTCTCATGCTGCTCATGTTAGTGGTGACGGTGCAGGACATCGGGCGGCTCGGGGTGTGGGATAAATTGATGGGCCTATTCTGATCATGACAAGGAGTGAGGCATACTAAGATAACCAAATTTTATGAGACAATCCAAATTATTCGGAAAGACTATTTATGAAGTGCCCAAGGATGAGGTTGCCAAGAACGCTCAGCTTCTCATACGCGGCGGTTTCGTCGATAAGCTGATGGCGGGCGTGTATTATTATCTGCCGCTGGGCTGGCGTGTGCTGGGCAAAATAGAGGACATCATCCGCGAGGAGATGGATTCTATCGGCTCGCAGGAGATCCTGATGAGCGCGCTGCAGAAGAAGGAGGATTGGGTCAGGACCGGGCGTTGGGACATCGATGTCATGATGAAAGTCGAGACCAACCTGGATAAGGAGTTCGGTCTGGGGTGGACGCACGAAGAGGCGGTGACTCCTCTCGCCCAGAAATATGTGAAGTCCTATAAGGATTTCCCTTTCTCTCTCTATCAGATCCAGACCAAATTCCGTAACGAGAAGCGTGCCAAGTCGGGGATACTCCGCGGCCGCGAATTCATAATGAAGGACATGTACTCCTTCCATACCGGTGAGGAAAGCCTGGACGGATTCTATAAGCAGGCTACCGATGCATATTTCAGGGTCTTTGATAGGACCGGGCTGCGCGATAAGACCTATCTCACTTACGCTTCCGGCGGGGCTTTCTGCAAATATTCGCACGAATTCCAGACTCTGACCGATGCCGGTGAGGATATCATACATATCTGCGACGAGTGCGGGGTCGCCATCAATGAAGAGGTGCTGGAGGATCTGGAGAAGAAATGTCCGGTCTGCGGCAGCGATAAGCTCCGACAGGAGAAAGCGATCGAGACGGGGAATATCTTCAAGCTGATGAACCGGTATTCCGCTGCCTTCGATTTCAATTTCCAGGACAGCGACGGCAAGGAAAAGCCCGTACTGATGGGATGCTACGGCCTGGGGCCGAGCCGGCTTATGGGCACGGTCGCGGAAATCCTGGGCGACGAGCGCGGCATCGTGTGGCCGAAAGAGATCGCTCCCTATCAGGTCCATCTGGTGCCGCTGGGAAACAGCGAGGAGGTAAGGGCAAGGGCGGAAGAGATCCACAAGGCCCTCGAGGATCAGAAGGTCGAGGTGCTCTTTGATGACCGCGAGGAGTCGGCCGGAGTGAAGCTCAAGGATTCCGATCTGATCGGCATCCCGCTGCGCCTCGTGGTGAGCGCGAAGACATTGGAGCAGGGAAGCGTGGAAGCTAAGAAGCGGAGCGAAGAGGGTTTCGAACTGGTGAAGACCGAGGAGCTTTGGAAATATCTGGAAAATAACCTGTAACATCACATTTTTGGTTCGTTATAAAGGATTAGGCCCTGTGGCCCGGTCCTTTTGATCATAGGCGAATACCGCCAGCGATAAGCTTCGGATGCGCCCAAGAGCGACAGCTCTCAGATAGGGATAACATGATGCTTGTCTCGGATATCATTCTCTCATCAAGACTTGCCCCATCATGTCATCCTTGACCATGCCATCCCAGAGCTTTGCCTTATCTTTCGAGGATACTGAAACAAGTCCAGTATGACAATCTTAGCGTACCGGATCCTCGTCTTTCTCCACCAGGGGCTGTAGTGAGGCAAGTCTTCTCATGGAGGACAAACAGAGTAGCGGGATTTATCCTGGTAAACCGGGACCTTGTCCCGCGCGCATCCGGCAGTCGGATTTATGACTGATGATCCTTTTTGCTATGTGGAAAGATATGAAAAATCGCCTCGGTTTTTGCGGGCGATCCGTTTTTTAATTCCGTTTTTCCGTTTTTTTTGTGTCTCGCTTCAGGCTACGATCATCTCTTCTATGTGCGGTTTGAGCTTTATGCCCACCGCTTTTATCGTATACCTTCCTTTTGTTTCCATGTAATAATCCGTGTACGAACTGGCGCTATTCACGGCTTCTATCGCGTAAGCAAGATCCGATCTTGAAAAGAGGACGTGGAGATAGGCTTTCTCCGTATCGAATCGGATCGTCCGGACGCCGGCTGCCAAATATCCGGCGTATTCAGCGGTCACTTTCCATCTTAGAAGAATAAGGAATCGGAAAGCTCTCTTGATGCATATATCTCTTCCGCACTCGAAGATATCATCCGCTATCGCTTCCCGGATCAGTTCGTCTTCGCGGTGCCCCGGGGGCATATTTCCTTCTTCTGCTTCGGCTCTTCCGAATATGAATGTTGTCACTTCCGGAGAATCGAAGGGGATTATCATGAATGGCTTCTTGTCTGCCGCTACATCCGTTCCCTGAGTACCTTCCGATACAGCGTCTCTCGCGTATGCATCCTGTCCGTAGTCATTCGGTTTTTTTGACACTCTTTTTTCACTTCCGACATGCCTCCTACTGGATTGTTTTTTAGGCATGATAAACAATTATACCCCGCCAGATGCGGCATGTAAATAATCGGCTTTCTTGATATGGCGCGGGATAAAATTCAAGACCCTTAGAAGTTTCTGAGGGTCATTCCGAAATCAGCCTTTTGCTCTGTGACAGGCCTCTTCTGGAAGAAGAATTTCATCTCCATTTCATTCTCCCTTGGCTTGCCAAGTGCTTAGGATGACAAAAAGGAGGATCGGTTTTGGGATATGGGGTTTATCGGAGTAATCAGGTTAATTTCGATATCCACGTATGCTTATCCTCTCTTGTCAGTCCTCTGCTATTGATGCCGGAAATGGGGACAGGCAAAAAATATCCCGCAATGTGATTGCGGGATATTCGGGATATGTGTAAACGCTTACTTCGCGATGCCGAGGACCGAGAGGCCGCTTATGGATATCTTGGCGCTCTTTCCGGTCGATGAACCCTTCACCTGGAATACCTTCGAGTCAGAATCGAAACGGTACTGGAGGACGCGCTTGGTGGCGCTACTTGAGATATCGCCTCGGAGGACGACCCTCACGCTTTTCCCCGGAGCGATCTTGATGTTCATGCCGGTATATCTGGCTGCGGACGCAGAGCATTTGAGGCTGCCCATGTTGACTTCGTCCACCCACAGGTTCGTGTTCGTGACTCCTTTGGTTCCGAACAATCCCGAGAAGCCCATGCCTGAGACGGTGAGTTCCTCGCTGCCGGTATTGGTGAGTCTGGCTTCGATTACGTTCACACGAGTTCCTTTCTGGACTTTCTGGATGCCGCCTACCGTAGTCACTTTGACGGACTGGGTCTTGGCAGCAGAGCTGGAACTGCAGTCAGAATAGATCTTCATCTTCTGAGAGATGTAGATGCTGGATGATCCGATGACATTTGCAGCGATCATCTTGCCGGTGCACCCGCCTTTTATTACGAATACTTTCGGGCAATCATCGAGTGTGTAGCTCAAGGTACTGTCACTCGGGTCCTTGGAGACATCGCCGATAAGCATGATCTTAATCGAACTGCCTCTTGCGACTTTCAGGCTGAGGCCTGTATATACAGCGCTCGCCGAAGTGACTTTATTGAAATAGCCGGAACTCTTGCCGTTTACGTAGAGGCGGGCACCGGAAAGCGTACCGCTCCCGAAGCTGCCCAGGAATCCCAGGCTGGAGATAGTCATGTCTTCCGAGCAATTGTTCGCGATCACCGCTTCGGAAGCTCTGACTCCGATAGTGCCGAGATCGAATCTGTTGTTGTAGTCATTAACTGTTACCTTGACGCAGGCGCCCGAGTTGGTCGAAGCTTTCGCGCTTGAGCTGAGGCCGAACATGAGGCAAGAAAATACGATTACGGTTCCGATGATCCTGACGATAGTCTTAGTATTCATTCTTATGGTTTTATCGATTTAATATTCCCGGTAGGGGAAATCAAGTTAATTCGTAACTTAATGAGCAATGATAGCATACTTTTGTATATTTGTCAATATGTGGCATAATATCAAAAACTATCCTGGGAATACTTGCCAGTTCCGAGCTTTCCCGCCTGATTCGTTGCCCGGATAGGGCTGAGATATGGGTATTTTTTGCCAGTTCCGTTTTATGTGTTATACTTGTATCTGAGATATTTTAGCAAAATAATCCTGATTTTTATGTTCAATAAGCTATTCGGCTACCTCAGCCACGACGTCGGTATCGACCTCGGAACCGCCAACACTCTCGTATATGTAAAAGGCAAAGGAATCGTAATCAATGAGCCTTCAGTAGTGGCACTGAATAAGAAGACTGGCAAGATCCTCGCTATCGGGAAAGAGGCCAAGAAGATGGTGGGCAAGACCCCGGGGCATATCGTCGCGACGCGTCCGTTGGTAGACGGAGTAGTTTCCGATTTCGAAGTTACGGAGCAGATGCTCAAATATTTCATCGACAAAGTGCACCAGCAGTCGTTCGCGCTCTTTCCGCGTCCGCGCGTGGTAGTCGGCGTGCCTTCCGGCGTCACGGAGGTGGAAAAAAAGGCGGTCATCGACGCGACCATCAGTGCCGGCGCGCGTGAGGCGTACCTCATCGAGGAGCCGATGGCGGCAGCGATCGGCGTGAGGCTCCCGGTGCAGGAAGCGGCCGGAAATATGATCGTGGATATCGGCGGCGGGACGACGGAGGTGGCGGTCATCTCTCTCGGCGGCATCGTCGCGAGCCGGAGCCTGCGGGTCGCAGGAGACGAGCTTAGTGAGAATATAATCCAATTCGCCCGCGATGAATTCAACCTGCTTTTGGGAGAGAAGACGGCGGAAGAAATCAAGATAACTATCGGTTCGGCATATCCTTTGGAAGAGAAACTGGAGATGACCATGCGCGGCCGCGATCTCGTCACCGGACTGCCCAAGGAAGTCATAATCACCGACGAGCATGCGCGGCGGGCATTAAGCCGCAGCGTGAAGATCCTCGTGGAGAATATCAAGGCGACTATCGAAGAGACTCCCCCCGAGCTCGTAGCGGATATTATGAGCAAGGGTATCATCCTGGTGGGGGGCGGAGGGATGCTCAAGGGGCTGGATAAGCTGGTGAGCGAACAGACGAAGATGCCGGTGAAGGTCGCCGATGATCCGCTGACGGCGGTGGCGCGCGGCGCCGGGATTGTCCTGGAGAATATCGACGAGCTGAGCGATGTCTTGGTGTCGATGAAGAACGAGAAATCTCCGGTCTAGACGGACTTATCGTCCGCAGCTCGGGGAAACCAGGAGAGGCGGATGATTTTTTATTCCTATCGAGGAAGCTATCGGAATAGCAGTAAGAGAAACTCATGCAAAGATCTGCGATCAATCCAACGACTTTCATCTTCGCCATGCTGACCCTTGGCGCGGTACTCCTTTTGGACAGCTGGGGATACCTCAAGGGGCCGAAGGATGCGGCTATATCCGTCCTCGCGCCGGTACAGGCTTCCGTCATGTCGTCTTCGAACGGGATAAGCGGTTTTTTCTATACGTTAGGGAAGATAGACGAATTCAAAGATGAGAACAGGAGATTGCAGGAAGAGAACGGCTCGCTCAATTACGAACTGGCGCAGCTCAGGGAAGTAGAGAGAGAAAATCAGCAGCTCAGAGAGCAGCTCAAATTCAAGGAAAATCTCTGCGCGGGCGGCGATTGCGCGGATTTCGTCATGGGAAAGGTCGTAGCCAGGAATTCTGACGGCTACGGGCAATCCATAACCATCGATCTGGGTACGGAAGACGGTGTGAAGGCGAACCAGGCAGTGACGGTGGCGGGAGGGGTATTGGTAGGGAAAGTCGCCGAAGCATACGCGGACTATTCCAAGGTCGCGCTCATCGTCTCGCCGGAAAGCGCGGTCAATTGCCTCACGCAGACGACGCGTGCCAACGGGCTGGTCAAGGGCGCGTACGGGATGGCGGCGTCTCTCGAGATGATTGATCAGAGCGAAGAGCTCTTGCCGGGCGACGTCATGATCACTTCCGGCCTCGAGGACGGAGTGCCGAAAGGGCTTCTGGTCGGGAAGATCGGCCGGATCGATGAATCGCCCAACCTGGTCTTCAAGAGTGCCAGCCTCGAGCTCTACGCCGATTTCGCGCATATCGAAGAGATATTCATAGTAGTACGGAAATGAAGGATCGGATAAATTATTACATCTTCCTGCCGCTCATCTTCGTCGCTTTCATCCTGGAGACGGCGTTTTTCCCTTCTCTCTTGGGAGGGGTTTTCCGGCCGGAGCTGGTCTTCATGCTGATTCTCGCTTCTGTCTTCCTTTCGGTGTCGTCCGACTTCCTCTATACGGCCTTTTTCTTCGGCTTCCTCTTCGATGCGTATTTCGGCATAGGCTTCGGGACGTTCACGATAAGCATGGTATTCGCTTCCGTATTCGCCAGTGCCGCCAAGAAAAAGCTCATGAAGGAGGATGGTTCCGGAAAAGTGATGAGGCTGAGCGTAATCGGGATGCTTTTCTACGATGTGTTCTTCCTGTGCCTTCTTGTCTTCGCTTTTGGGGCGGACGAGGTCTTTGATCCGTCTTTCCTCTGGAAGAAGGCTCTGGTAGATTCGGTCTATGCGGCGCTGCTGGTCTACCCTATGATGCGACTTATTTCTAAAGGAAAAGAATGAGCGGATATTTCATAAAAAAGAAGAGAGAGGAAGTGGATTTCGAGGAGATACTGCTGGACGAGAAGCATAAGGACAGCGGAAAGATCGATAACTATTTCGATTCCCGAAAGATAAAGAGCCTGGAAATGATGTTCTGCGTCGTCATGTTCGGTCTTCTGGGACAGCTTTCCTACTTGCAATTCGTCCAAGGAGATTATTACTCCTCCATTTCCGAAAAGAATTATATCCGCACTACGGCGGTAAAATCTGCCCGCGGGATCATCTATGACCGTAATATGGAGCAGATCGTATTCAACGTGCCCGTATTCGATGTGGTCCTTGTGCCTGCCGATTTTTTCAAGGACCGGGGCGGGATCGCAGGCAAGAAGACGGCGCTCGCGCTCGCGTTGGAAATCACGGACGAGGAGCTTGAAGGGATGATCGGAGGGATGGATCCGACTTCTTACCAGTCATACATCATATCGGAGAATATCGAGAAGGAAAAAGCTCTCATCGTCGAAGAGAAGACCAAGGGTATGGCAGGCGTGAGGCTCGAGAACAGCGCTATCCGGAAATATACCGATGGAAAATATTTCTCTTCCGTCGTCGGCTATAGCGGCAGGATCAACCAGAAGGAATTGGATAGCCATCCGGGCTATCTCATGACGGACATAATCGGGAAGGACGGACTGGAATACGCCTACGAAGATAACCTCCGCGGCATCTACGGGATTACGGAAGTGGAGGTGGACTCGCTCGGACGAGTGAACCGCACCATGCAGAAGACCGATCCGGTCGCCGGAGATAATCTGGTGCTCAATATCGATGCGGAGCTCCAATCGAGGCTCTATAAGGATATCGAAGAGATGGCGATCAAGCAGGAAGGGAGCACTGGAGGGTCAGTGGTGGCGCTTGATCCACAGACGGGCGCGGTGTTGGCGCTGGTGAGCTACCCGTCTTATGACAATAATTCTTTCGCGGGCGGGATCAGTACGGCGGAGTACAGCGCACTCCTCAGTGACGCGAGCAAGCCGCTCTTCAACCGCGCTATCGAGGCGGAATATCCGCCGGGATCGACTTTCAAGCCGATGATGGCGGCGGCGGCGCTGGAGGAGAATATCATCTCGCCGACGCGGACGATAAGCGACAGCGGTTCTATAAATATCGGCGGATGGAGCTTCAATGACTGGAAGGCGCACGGCACGGTAGATCTCGTGAAGGCTATCGCCCAGTCATGCAATGTGTATTTCTATACGGTCGGCGGCGGTTACGGCGACATCGAAGGACTGGGCGCGGACCGCATCAAGAAGTATGCCAACCTCTTCGGTATGGGGCAGCTGACCGGCATCGATCTGCCGGGCGAGAAGGCAGGGCTTATTCCCGATACGGCGTGGAAGCGCGAAGTAAAGGATGAGCCGTGGTATATCGGTGACACCTATCACATGTCGATCGGACAGGGAGACGTCCTTGCGACGCCACTCCAGATTGCCAATTATACCGCGGCTGTCGCCAATGGCGGAACTGTCTATCAGCCGCAAGTCGTGGATAAGGTCGTGGACTCGGCGGGAAATATAGTACAGGATATGGAACCGAAGATGCTCGCATCCGGCTTCATCAGTCCGGAGAATATGGATTGGGTGCAGAAGGGGATGCTTGAGAACGTGCTGACCGGTTCCGGCCGCGCTCTTTCGACGCTGCCCGTGCAGGCGGCGGGGAAGACCGGGACGGCGCAGTATGCCGGCAACACCAAGACTCATGCCTGGTATACGGTCTATGCGCCGTATGAGAATCCCCAGATCGTGATGGCTATCATGCTCGAAGGAGGAGGCGAAGGGCACGACGCGTCCGTGCCGATTGCGAAAGATATATTAGGGTGGTATTTCGGGGAGAGGATCACGGGGGTTAGCGCGGATACAAAGAAGGCAGGGGAGTAGGGGGTTTAATCGTTATTGCGAATCGAATGATGCGGTAAGCGCTTAATTATTCGCACTAAACCCATTCAACCTGTCATGCTGAACTCGTTTCAGCATCTTCCCGCTATTAGGTTATGATGATACGATTATAGACTTAACGATATATACCGAGGATCCTGAAACAAGTTCAGGATGACATGCTAATGTTCGAATCGATAATACTCTCATTTGTCATTTCGGAATTTCGCTTTAGGGTAATATCCGGAATCCAGGAATGAAAGGATGTGTACATTTATAGAAAATATAGCTTCATACAGATACTAGATTCTTTCTTTCGCGGGAATGACAATTGTGCATTTATTCCCTCTTGAGAGGGGTGGCGCCTGAAAGGCGTCAGGGTGTGTTACGCTTTTCGTTATATTATTGCTATTAGAACGGGAGCCCGGATATTCCTTTCGGGAATTCCGGGATGACAATCGAAGTTGTCAGTTATGAGTTATTAGTCTTTAGTCATTTCGTATGACCCACGAAGAAGCTTGCCAGATCATATTCAAGGAAGCGTGCCGGTGCCTCAAGATGCGGGGCTACAGGTTCCAGCCCAAGACCGTGCGCGCGGGAGACGGGTATGCGAAATCATACACGCTGGGTTATACTGACCTCAATTCCAAGCTGGTAGTCGTGGACATCTATACGCAGAAGCTCAAGAAGCCCAAGAAATACAGCAGCATCCTCTCGGTAATCGCGCACGAGCTGGCGCATCATCAGAAGAAGCCGTACCGCCAGTTCGACCTCCGGCGCCGCAGGTGGATTAATCGCATCCATTATCCGCAATTTTACAAGCAGGTGAATAAGAATATCGCCAAATTCAAGAAGGATAAGATGCTGAAGCAGTTCTATGACTAGAATTTTGGAGTAACGAAATTTATTTTGCGCCTTAAATGCGCGCGGACTAAAGTCCGCTACTCCATGTGTCATATCATTAAAGAATATTCATAGCGCATATTTATGAGAAAAAATATCCCATCAAAGCCCAAAGTCTTCGTCGGCATGTCTGGCGGAGTGGATTCTGCCGTCGCGGCGCTGTTTCTCAAGGAGCGGGGCTTCGACGTCACCGGACTCTATATGCGGTTGTGGAAAGAGAAAGGTTCGGTACTAGAGGCGAAAGCACGGGCGGAGGAAGAGAATGTGCGCCGGATTGCGGAAGGTTTGGGGATAAGGATCCTGGTCGTAGATCTTCGTAGGGAATTCAAAAAAGAGATCGTCAATTATTTCATTTCGGAATACGAGAACGGGAGAACCCCCAATCCGTGCGTCCGGTGCAATCGTGAGATCAAGTTCGGACTGCTCTTTCGAAGAGCGATGGAGCTGGGGTCGGACTATTTCGCGACGGGGCACTATGTCCGGATAAGGAAGACTTCTACAGCGGATGCAAAGGGTCGGAAGAAAGAGATATCTAAACTCACGGAGGCCAAAGACATCCAGAAAGACCAGTCGTATTTCCTTTACGGCCTCAATCAGAAGATACTGGAAAAGACGATTTTCCCTCTGGGCGATCTTACCAAGCCTGAGGTGCGAGAGATTGCCAGGGAAAGGGGGCTTTCCGTGCACGACAAGGCTGAGAGCCAGGAAGTATGCTTCATCGCGGATAAATATTACAGCGGATTCCTTATCAGGATGAAGGCGGAGATGAAGCCAGGAGAGATCGTCGATGAAGCCGGAAATATCCTCGGTGAGCATCGTGGCCTCCCGCTTTACACTATCGGCCAGCGGCGGGACATCCGCATCGGCGGCACCGGACCGTATTTCGTAGTCGGTATGGATCGCAGGAAACATGCGCTGGTCGTAAGCCGCGACGCGGAAAATGAGAAATTGTTTGCGAAGAAATTCGTCCTTGCCCATACGAATTGGGTCGCGGGCAGGCCGAAAAATTTCCCGCTCCGGGCCAAGGTGAAGACACGCTACCGCATGGAAGCGGTGGGTGCCAGGATTTCTTCGGAGAAGAACAGGATTATCGTGGAACTCGATAAGAAGAGCCGCGCGGTCATGCCCGGCCAGTCCGCCGTCTTTTACAAACGGGGTGAGGTGCTGGGCGGCGGAATAATAGATAAGATAATAGATTAAGAGAAAAATCATGGAAAAGACATCGAAATTCATAAGTTATTTGATCCTGGGCATATTGATCCTGCTAGCGGCATATTACGCGTTCACCGGATTGAACGGTTCCAGAGATGATTCCGGAAATATTCCCGGGAATCCTTCCTCTTCGGAGGAAAATGGCGCTCCCGGCAATGACGGAGATGCGATATCAACGGAAAATGCTGACGAGGGCGGGGAAGATGGCGTATCCGTTCCTGTCAGAGAATCCACCCCCCAAGAGAGGATGGAAAGGACTGTTTCTCCTTCGGACGCAGCTTCCTATTCGGATGAAGATCTCCCCGCGGATTTTTGAGCCTGGAAATCGGCAGTATTCGTTGTCATTGCGAGGAGCCGGTACTCCGACGACGTAGCAATCTCATTGGCACCGCGGGAGCGAGTCTCCTGACCCGATCCTTTTGATTCTTTAACACACCCCGACGCCTTTTAGTCCACCTTTCCTTCACTCAAAGTTTTGGCGAGATAAGCTTTATTCTAAGCCTGAATTCTGGAGTAGCAGACTTTAGTCTGCGCTGCTGTCCCAAGCATTCAGATCGGAAATGCGCGCGGGTTAAAACCCGCCCTCTACCACCCTGGATTCCCGGCTTCTCGGGAATGACATCTTATATTTATTCTCCTCTCGAGAGGGACTTGCCTCGCCGAAGCTATAGCGAGCGCGGGTCTGCTACTCCGATTACCAAGACGATTCTTGCGGTACGGCAACGGGATCTCGGATATCTCCTTCGGAAATTCCGGGATGACATTTTTATACAAGGCATGATTAAGCTGGTCTATGTATACCTATTCCCTCATATTCGAGTCCGGCGCTATCCTCGCGCTGCTTGCCGTGGCTTATCACGAAAGGAAAGACAGGAAGACGATAGAAGTCGTCTCCCTCGCTTTCCTCTACGGCATGATTTTGGAAGCGCTCAACATCCATATGTCGCGCGGGATATATTCATATAACCCCGCCTTCGCGTTGGAAATTTTCGGTGTGCCGCTTGCTATCGGTGCCGGCTGGGCGATCATCTTTTATCTTTCGCGGAACATCGCGGGCAGGTACGGCCTCCGCTGGTGGCAGTCGCCATTCCTTATGGCGCTTATCGCGCTTTCTTACGACCTTGCGATGGATGCTGTCGCCATCCGTCTCGGATTCTGGCAGTGGAGTATACCGCTCTGCGAGGAATGGTTCGGGGTGCCTTACGATAATTTCTTCGGCTGGCTGGCGGTCGTCTGGACTTTCGCGCTTTTCATCAATCTGAGTTTCCGGGATTTTGTAAAGGAGAAATATCGCAGGGTTCTTCGCTATTTGTCTCCGGTCCTTTCCGCCCTTCTCTTGGGATTCCAAATAATGATCTATGTGAATCTATCGGCGGTCCTTTCGGGAAGATACTCATGGGCAGAAGCACGGACGCTCTATGATCGGGGAGAATATTCGTTCGCGTATGTTCCCGAGGTGCAGGAAGCCAAGAGAAGGCTGCTTCTCTTTATCATCTTGTCGCTGTCTGTATTGTCTTGGATTTGGATAAGGAAAAGCAAGGATATCCGGAGGCCGAAGGATGGTTTCGTACTCTGGGTGTCGTTTGCGGTGCATCTCATGCTCTTATGCTTCCTCCTCTTTTCCGGAATTGCTAACGATTATCCGATATTCATCCTCGTTTCCATATCCGCCCTTGCCTTCGGTCTGCTTTTGGAAAAGCCTTGTCTTAAGCCTCCTATACGTTAATTGCGAAACTAAACTTTATTCGTCATTCCAGGCAAGACGCAGGAATAGCTTCCTTACATTAGAGCCCTATGATTTATGCTTTATCTATAGTGAGGCCTTCTTTTCCGCTATTGCCGAGTTCATGCCTGGACAAAACCCAGGTGTTCAGAATCTGTCCTCGACCTGATTGGGGGGGTGACAAATAGCAGGACTTGTTCCAAGATATGGGTTTATCGGAATAATCAGGTTAATTTCTATATTCACGTGGTAGAGATTGACAAATCCGGGTCGTTCTGGCATCCTTAGTAGCAGTTAATCGGTGAAGGACCAAAAAAATAAAAACAAATTATTGAGGAGTGATATAGTTGGAACAGATAACAGGAACCGAAGAAAAGAAACCGAAAGAAAGCACCGAGGATATTATAAAGAAACGCAAGGAAGCGCTTAAAGAGGAGAAGGCTGGCCTGGAGGAGCTCTTGTCATTATTGGATGCCATTACAGAGTCGTCTCTTTCTTATCCTTTTTATTCGCTAGAGGAAGCCTTCGCCTTTGGAGACAAGTCTGGCTTGACTCCGGAGGAAATGCTAACCGTGCAGATGAACAGGTGTCTTGGCATCTCAAGTGATCCGGACGACAAAGTAAGGGAAAGGTCCATGGATACTTTTCCTTGGCTAGCAGCACTTAAGAAAAGTGCAAGTCAGGCACGAGAAGCAGGGGAATACGAAAAAGTTGATAAAATAAACTGTGAGATTATAAGGACCCTTGAAGAGGAAAACGCGCGGCTCAATAAACGGGTGCTCAATTATTCTAACCTATGAGGAGAGAGAGTTGATGAAGAAAAGAGATGGAAAACGATCTCTTTATTTTTTTCTGCGATAACCGATTGGTGGTCCTTCTTTCTCCGGTATATTCCGGCAGGAGGTGAATGATTGGCTAGTAGCAGCTCAAGCCCGATATCCTGACGGATAAAACGGATCCAGGCAGTAAGACCAGGAAGGGTGAAAAGAAGTTTCTAAAACTTCTAGAAAAATAAGAATAAATCAGAAGACTGGACACAAAAATGTAGGAAAGCATGAAGCTTTCATTTTTTTTATTTCCAAATGATGATATAATAAGAATATCGAAAAAAATAACATATATCCATGACCACGAAAACTATCAAGAAGGCAGATAAGAAGAAGTATGAAGCGCTCACTGGCGGGGAGGCTACGGCCCATGCCATGCGCCAGATAAATCCGGAGGTGGCGGCGATCTATCCGATCACGCCGCAGACCCCCATCATCGACGCGTTCGCCAAGTTCGTGGCGGACGGAAACGTGGACACTGAGCTCATTAATGTCGAGTCTGAGCACAGCGCCATGTCGGCGGTCGTGGGGGCGGCGGCAGCGGGCGGGCGGGCTATGACCGCGACGTCCTCCCAGGGACTCGCGCTCATGGCGGAAGTCGTGTATATCGCTTCCGGTTCGCGCCTGCCTATCGTGATGCCCATCTCGAGCCGGGCGCTTTCCGCGCCGATCAACATCCACTGCGATCACACTGACTCCATGATGGTGCGAGACGCGGGCTGGATCCAGATTTTCTGCGAGAGCGCGCAGGAGGCTTACGACAACACCCTCATCGCTCTCAAGGTGGCTGAGAATCCGAAAGTGATGCTGCCGGCTATGGTGATGCAGGATGGTTTCATCACTTCGCACAACGTGGAGAACGTGCTCCTCATTGACGACAAGAAGGCCAAGGCATATGTCGGAAAATACGAGGCAGAGAGGCCGCTCCTTGATTTCAAGAAGCCCGTGACCATCGGTCCGGTCGATCTCTTCGATTATTTCTTCGAGCACAAATACCAGCAGGCGCAGGCGATGGACGAGGCACGCAAGGCCTTCAAGGCGGCGGACGCGGAATTCTACAAATTGACCGGGCGCCGATATAGTTTCATCGAGGAGTATAAGACGCGTGACGCGGACTACGTCGTCATCGCCCTTTCCTCGACCGCCGGCACGGCCAAAATGGCAGTGGATAAATTAAGGCGGGAAGGCAAGAAAGTCGGGCTTCTCAAGGTCCGGGTACTGCGGCCTTTCCCCGAGAAGGAGATCGCGAAGGCGCTCGAGGGCAAGAAAGCCGTCGCGGTGCTCGACCGGTCCATTTCCTTCGGCTCCTACAGTCCGGTCCATCTCGAAGTGCGTTCTGCCCTCTATAACGTCAAGAAGCGTCCCAAGCTCTATGATTATGTCTATGGCCTCGGCGGGCGCAACATCGGGATGAAGGATATAGAGAACGTGTTCGCGGAAATCATGAAAGGGAACATTGCGGATGATGTGA
>CAZDCJ010000011.1:0-1345 GCA_964503935.1 uncultured Candidatus Saccharibacteria bacterium | reverse complement strand
GGGGTATTTGGAGTAGCGGACTTCAGTCCGCGCGCATTTGAATTTAATATTATCCCATGGGATAACAGTGCAGGTTAAAACCTGCTACTCCATGCGGAAATCTGTTTTAAGCTTGCCGGAGCATATCGGTTCTTCGCATAGGTAGGGACGCAAAATTTTGCGTTCCTACGGCGGAGCTCCGGATCTTATCCAAGTTGTTGCCCGATTTATTTTCCTGTGCTAGATTTAATACGGTAAAAATAATCCTTTATTTCAAATCCTGCTATGAAGAAAGGCCAGATGTATATCCTGTCTCTGGGGGGATCGCTCATAGTCCCGGAAGAAGTCGATCACAAGTTCCTGAAGAGCTTTATCGAACTGATAACGAAAAGAGTAGAGGCGGGCGACCGGTTCATCATCGTCTGCGGCGGCGGGGGGGTAAACCGCAAATATAACCAAGCGGCGCAGAAAGTGCGCCCGATGAGCAATATCGAGCTCGACTGGCTGGGAATCCATGCCACGCGCTATAACGCGCAGCTGGTGCGCATCCTTTTTGGAAAATTAGCTTACGAGGAAGTGGTCATCAATCCTTACGAGAAGGCCGTGACGAAAAAGCCGGTGATAATCGGCGCGGGCTACGAGCCGGGATGGTCAAGCGATTATGACGCGGTATATCTTGCCAGCACTTACGGCTGCAAGAAGATGGCTAACCTTTCGAATATCGACTATGCGTACGACAAGGACCCGCGGCAGTTCAAGGACGCCAGGAAGATCAAGGAGACGAACTGGGCGGATTTCCGCAAGATCGTGGGTGATAAGTGGGAGCCACGCATGAGCAAGCCATTCGATCCCATCGCAAGCCGCGAGGCGGAAAAACTGGGGCTGGAAGTCGCGATCCTGAATGGCAAGAAGCTCAAGAACTTGGAGAAATATCTGAACGGCGAGAAGTTCACAGGTACGGTAGTCAGGTAGGAGGTCAAAGAGAAGTCAGGCTCTAGAGCTTGATTTTTTTCTGTTTTGGCCTTATCATTGGAAAGAAAAAATAAAAACAAGAGGTATCTGAAGTGGTTACAGAAATGACACTGATCCTTATGGTGATCATAGCTATCGGTATGATATCTGCATTCTTGGAAATCAATCTTGGCGGACGCAAGGTATGGAATTATTTTTTCCATGAAAATAGCCATATTAAAGGCTTGTCCATGTTGGTCCTGGTATTGATCGTAATCCTGGCACTGATACTGAATCTGGTAAGTATGCCCGAAGAAACGGAAACGATATTGTTTTATTCCGCTTTCTCGTTCGGAGCGGCGCTTGGAATCAAAGCTTTCCGGCTCGGAGGGGGAAATCCAGGCAAGTAACAGGG
>CAZDCJ010000010.1:16097-27033 GCA_964503935.1 uncultured Candidatus Saccharibacteria bacterium | reverse complement strand
GGCTCTAGACTAGATAAACTAATCTTTAAAGTAACGCTTTAATATATAAAATAACTCTTTCTCTAATGTTTCCGGCTTCTTTCCGTATCTCCATTCTGATTCTTTCAGATGTAAGTCAAAGTTCTTTTTCACTCCATTGAATTTAGTCAGTCTTCTCTTAGTAAAACTCCAGAAATTCTCGATGCCGTTAATGTGGATTCCGGTTCCTTTCTTTGCAAATTCGCTATTGGAATGGTTCACTCGAAAATGCTTGTCATATCCGACGTCCACCAGTCCGTCATATCCTCGCCAGCCATCAGAATAAATGATGGCAGAAGGCTCGATTTTCCCTTTGATTACGGCTTGTAGTGTTTTCTTCTTGCAGTCGGGCACGATTTCCGTATACACTCTTCCATCTCGCTTTAATATTCCGAAGACTGGCTGCTTGCGAGTTCCTCTGCCTCGTTTTAACTTCCCCCGATATCCTCTTATTCTTCTTGCTCCGAAATAACTCTCATCTAACTCTACTTCTCCGAAGATCTTCTCGCATTCTTTCATTTGATGGGCATAGATCGCTCTGCGAAATACATTATACCAATGGTTGATCGTATTGCGGTTTATGCCTGTCAAAAGAGCAGTTTTACTGGCTGTAATATCCAGACAAAAGTGCTTGATTATTTTTTTAATCTTATAATCGCTGATTTTGGCTCTAGTTTGCATCATAATGACATTATATCATATGGTTTGCTAGTCTAGAGCCAAGATTAATATATAAAAGATTTCGCATAAATGGCTGGAACATCTCATGATCTCAGAAGAGGTCAGTACTCAGATACCTCTCACCCGAATCGGCAAACAGCGTAACTATCCGCTTCCCTTTGCCAAGCTCTTTCGCTTTCTTTACCGCCACGTACATCACCGCCCCCGAACTCATCCCCGAAAGGATGCCCTCTTCCCGCGCCAGACGGCGGGAATATTCGTAAGTGACCGGAATCTCGTCGACGGAAATCACCACCATCTCGTCGAAATATTTCTCGTCGAATATCAGGGAGCCATTCTTTTCCTTGGGATTACGGAGCCCCTGGATGGAAGTCCCTATCTCCGGCGTCACGCCTACGATCCTTATAGCCGGATTACGCTCTTTGAATTTTTTCGATATGCCCATGCCGGTTCCTGCCGTACCTACGGCGACTACCACCATATCGATCTTCCCTTCCGTGTCATTCCATATCTCCTCCGCCGTCGTCTCATAATGCGTATCTATACTGACCTGGCTTTCGTGCTGGTTCACGGGAGCATATCTGTCCGGATCTTCGGCTACCATCTTCTTCTTGAGCTCGATGGCTCCTCCGGTTCCTTCTTCCGCGGGAGAAAGGACGAGTTCCGCGCCATAAGCCCGGATGATCTTGCGCCGCTCAAGGCTCACGGAGCCCGGCATCACTATCGTAACATTATATCCCTTGAGCGCCCCGATCATAGCGAGTGCGATTCCGGTACTGCCGGAGGTCGCTTCTATGATCGCCCTATCCTTGAGATCCGGATAATTCCTTTCCGCCTCCATGATGAGATAATGCCCCAGACGGTCCTTTACGGATCCTCCGACATTCATCTTTTCCAGCTTGGCCAGGATTTCGGCGTCTTCGGAATCCGTCATCTTATTGATCCGGACCATCGGCGTATGCCCTATCAGATCCAGGATATTGTCATATACCATAAGCTCTAGAAATTATGTTAAAAAAATCTTCCATCCGATAAGCCGACTCGTTCCCGATCACAATACCCGGCTATCGCAGGAAGAAATCATGTGATAAAAATCGGTCGATATCATATATATTGAAAATAGCTCTCATCTTAGAGCAAATGATATCACAACTGAAGCTGCTTGCCAATAAGGTAAAATATCTATCAAGACAGAAGTCTTTTTATTTTGTCACTCCCATACCGATTTCATGGGCATAAAGAGAAGACATACGCACGTCCAGCGATTTGAATAGCGCATGGTGGTCATGAGATTGCTACATCGCGGTACTTCCTCGCAATGACAAGATGCGATACACGCATCGGCTTTTACACTCGGTGAAGCCGGTTTATTAAAAGAAGCGCCCGGAGGAGCTTCTTAAGGAATGATCAATTGTCGAACTTTATCACTTCTCCCGGCCTGATTTTTCCCTTTTCTTTCTCGGCACCGCTAGCGGGAGTCATGGTCCTTGCCGGCTGAGAGACGGGCTTCTTTGGAACCGGAGCCGAGGGCGAAACAGGAGCATTTTCTCTAGGCTTTGCCGGCGGAATATCTTTCGGCCTTATCGGCTGCGCTTTCAGAGCAGATTTAGGAACAACAGCTTTGGGGTTCTCTTCCGGCATTTTCTTAGCCTCGGGAATATTTCCGCCACTCACAGCCTGCATCTTCTCTTTCTCCGCCATCCTCTTCCTTTCGTAAAATTCGAGCATCTTCTGCGGATCGTAGGCCGGCTTCTTTACCGGAACTTCCGGCACAGCCTTCACCGCCTCGGGCCGAGACTCTCTCTCGGGAGCCGGAGATCTCTCTTCCGGCACGACAGGAATATCGGCCGAAGGCACATGGGAATGAATTACACGCACGGGAGAAGCGGGAGGAACTGGAGCCTGGACCGGTACGGGGGCCGCCACTGGAGCGCTGGGAGCAGAAACAGGTCTCTGCACCGGAACTTCCATCTGCCGCATAGCCGGCTGCACGGGCTTGATACCTTTCGTAGTCTGCTTGCGCACTTTGAGAAGACAGTCCTTGCAATAGGTAGGACGGGACGGATCCGGCTGGAAAGGCACTCTGATATTCGTGCCGCAAGCGGCGCAGATCGCATCCCACATCTCGCGATTATCGACCCTTTCTTTGCCATTACCATTCCTTCCGTTCTCTGTAGCGGACTCTTCTTTCCTATATTCTCCACTCTCCTCATCCCGGATGAAACCCGACCAGCGAGCCACTTTGTCTTCCACTTCTTCCCGCCTCTTGGTATAACGCTCGCGCGAGACCCGGATGATCTTTTCCGGATCGCTCTTGGAATCGACTTCGATCGGCGGGAGCGACGCGGCACTGAAAGCGTCTCCCGACACGCCGTCGATCATCAGCTTGAGATACATGTCATATTTGGCCAGATTGACCAGGTCATTCATCATGAAGATCGGCTCGAATTCCTTTTCAAGGACTTCGGCATCCGCCGCACCCACCCGGAAAGTGATGATCGTACCTACGTTCCCGAAGATAGCGTCGCTCACCGTCTCTTCAAGCTGCCCGATATACTGGTGCGCCACGATCAGGTTGAGGCGGTACTTGCGCGCCTCGGAAAGGATTCCCGCGAAAGATTCCGTGGCGAAGTTCTGGAACTCGTCCACATACAAGTAGAAATCCTTACGCTCCGACTCCGGCGTATCCACGCGGCCCATCGCCGCCAGCTGGATCTTGGTGATGAGCATCGCCCCGAGGAGCGCGCTGTAGTCTTCTCCGATACGCCCCTTGGAAAGGTTGATGATGAATATCTTGCGATTGTCCATGATGTCGCGCATGTCGATCGACGAGTGCGGCTGGGAAACGATGTTGCGCACGAGCGCGCTCGACAAGAACTGCCCGACCTTGTTCTGGATCGGAGAGATGGCTTCCACCATGAACTGCTTGGAATATTTCGTGAATTCATCCGTCCAGAAGGCCTTCACTACCGGGTCGGAGATCTTGCTCACTACTTTCTTGCGATAATCTTCATCGACCAGCATACGGGTCACGCCGAGAAGCGTACTGTCCGGATACTCCAAGAGCGCCAGTATGGCATTTCGAAGGAGATATTCCAAGCGAGGCCCCCAAGAATCGGCCCAGATCTTCTTGAAGACGCCGATGAGTCCGGATGCGACCAGATGGCGGTAGCGGGGATCGACGTGCTCCATCACGTTGAACGCGATAGGATAGTCCATGTCCGCCGGATTGAAATACACCACGTCATTGACTCTGCTAGACGGGATATAATTGAGCAGATCTTCTGCCAGATCCCCATGCGGATCGACTACCGCAAGGCCGTGTCCATTCTGTATATCGGAGATGATCATATTCTGGAGCAGCGTCGTCTTGCCCATACCGGTCTTCCCGATGACATACATGTGGCGACGACGGTCATCGCGTTTTATGCCGAAGACATGTTCCTGCCCGCGGAAATTAGTCTTGCCGAAATAGGTAATATCGTTATTGTTTTCCATAATTTTTGTTTACTCATTGTTATATTCCCTCCAGCCATCCGCAGCACCCACTTTCAATAAGAACATGCAGATTTGAATCGGCAACTCCCGCGTAGATCAGAATCAAATAGGAAGAGTCGCCGGCGGTTTGCTCTTCTTGGCCGGCACCTGCGGCACCGCCGAACCGCGCACTTCTTTGGTCGGGAAGTGAAATAGGGTCGCCAGTTCGTCCGAAGTCATGACGTAGCTCTTGAAATCCAGCGTCCTTTCCTTGTATTTCTTCATTATCGCCTTCTTCTTAATCGCCTTGCGTTGATCCGGAAAGAAATAATAAGCGCTGGTCTTGGTCGTCCCGTCGGGCGTCAACCTGTTGGTCCGATCATTTCCGAACTGGGTAAAATAAGCGAAAAACGCCGCGTTGGCCTTGCCTTTGTTGAAGATCTCACGCTTTGCAGAATAGATGTAACGGATATCAGTCTCGAATCCCGGCCTTCTAAGCTTCTCATCGATCGCATCAATCACGGCCTTCTCTCCCGAAGTCAGGCGCATCATCATGCCCAAAGGATCACTCTTCTTCTCTTCCTCGGCGCCGCCTGCCGCGCCCGCGATACCGGAGACGAAGCCTTCGATTTCCGACAGAGTCTCCGCCCAGAACCCCGGCTTGGGTTTCTTCTCTTCCCTGCCTGCCAATTTGAGCACTGTATTATAGCCTGCTTCTTTCCACTTGTCACTAGTCGGCCGCACCAAAATCTGGATCCAGATCTGTTCGCCTGGTCCCAATTTGTTCACTCCTTCGACTATACTGCTCAGAGGATCAACGAATTCGCCGGATCCCTGATCCTCGAATTCCGGCCAGGTGCGGATAGGATACTCGCTGCTTTTCGCCAGTTTCATGTCCGTTCCCCAGATGTCGTACTGCTCGTTAGGAACATCATCAGGCACGCTGGTCACATATTCCGGCGCTTCGTGGATCTCCGCATCCGGATACTCGGCATAGATGAGAGATTCAATCATATCGCGATGCATATCCGGCGTACGGACATAAAAATGCACATCGCCTTCGAAGCTGGCGATTTCAAAGCTGAACCAGGAATCGACTACGCCGCCCAGATAGACATCGTAGAGAGTATCTATCGCCGTATCGAAATTGCTCGCCAGCCCCGAAAAGAATTCTTCCATCGTTTTCGGCCTGATTTCCATACCGGCGGGAACCTTCACTTCCAAGAGGCTCCATTTCAGGTTCCTGATATATTTTTCCTGCACATAGACGACCCACAGCCCCTGGAACGTAGGCCACAGCAGATAAAAGCTGAATAACCACCAATATTCCAGAAAAACGCTCAGTGCCCCTTGGAGAGTCTCCAACAGGATCACAGAAAAGCTTACCATATCGTTTTAGCCTAAATTTATTTCAGGCGGTAGACTTTGTTCGGGAGTTTTTCGAATATCTTCTTATTCTGCAGATTGAGGACGATAGTGTTCCTCTTGACCTGCCTTCTACTCATGACCTCCTTGATGATTTCCTCCTGATCCATCGTCCCGCCTTTCTCTTTCATTATCTCCATTATAACATCAAGTACTACCCCAGGTCTATAACCCCATTCTTTGAGAGCGTAAATGCCGCGTCCGATCAGCACGAAACGGCCGTCCTTGATAAGCTCATTGTGGACAGTCTGGTTGTTGGTAGGCTTCTTGCTCTTCCAGAACTCGTTGATCTTGCCGGTGATTTCCGTGAAATGCAGGGGCTTGTTCTCCCTTTTCAGAGCGAGATAAGCTTTGTCTTTGACGCTCTTCGGATTGATATGCGGCCACTTGTGGTGTCCCCACTCGCCGAGGATGTTCTCGAGAACTACCTTGTTCACATCGAGATAAGAACGGATGGACTCGTGCGAGAATTCGTTTTCCCCTTCCTTCTTTATGCTCTTCCTGGCCAGATTGACCAACGCGTCGAAATCCAGGCTCTTCTGGGTGGATTTAAAATAGTCCTCCAGGATTTCCAGAGTCTTCTCGAAAAGCTCCACGCCCGCCACTTCATAGAAATAGAATTTCTTGTGGCTCGCACCTTCCTTGGATTTCTGGATCGATTCGTCGAGATCCAAGAGCAACACGATGATCTGCCTGCTCTGCTCGTCGCCTCCGTCGTCAAAAAGATACTTGACCAATCTGTCTTCTCCAATCAGACCGCCGTTTTCCTCGATGACTTTCTTTACGAAATCAAAGACCCGGTCCAGTTCGTATTTCTGGATATTCGTCTTGAGTTTCGCGATCGATTCCGTCTCGATCTGCCGCACCCGCTCGCGGGTAATGTCATAATCTTTTCCAATCCGGTCCAGGGTCTGCACTCCCTTGCTGTCCAGGTCATATCTTTTCACGATAACATTCCGCTGTCTCTCGCTCAATATCTTGAGCATATCGAAAACCAGCTTCTTAAGGTCGATCCCTAAATTTTCCTTGCCCTGTTTTTTGTCCATATATTTATTACATTATCATATAATGCCCAAAAAATAATACTGCTATAGTATATCACGATTAAAATATAGTGTCAAGCATTTCTGCCCTGTACGAAATTTCATGAAGCTAAACGGAAAAAATCCGGCAAATCCCTATCATGCAACGATATGCCCGTTTTGTCATATCGCGTACAGATTCCAGATCCGAAATAGCGGGCCTTGACCAGCGCGCATTTCAGATTTAATGGCTTGGGATAACAACGCAGACTAAAGTCTGCTACTCCAATGTATTAGCACCGCTTTCAAATCTCTTTGAAAGCTTTTCCAAAACCGCAAACTCATTGCGAGCTTGGAAAATGGGAAGGATAAAATAACCTTCCACGGATCTTTGACTTTTCATTAAAATTACATAGGACAATCTTTTGCCGAAAAAACCTTGCAGCCGCACAACTTTCAAACTACCGGCAGATTCAGACGCCAGAGCCTATCGATGCGTACATGTTCCTCCGGCTCATAGACATCGCGGACAAGGAGCTCTCCTTCTTTTTCCATATTGATCAGCAATCTTCCGAATTCACTCATGCAGTATCCGATCGATTCATCGAATCGCAGAAATGAAACATACTGCCCTTCGTTTTCCCGGCTGCCCAAGAATTCGATTATCTTCGGTCGGATAAGCATCCGGAGATATTCTTTGGTAATGACTTCGTTGCCCGGATAATACCCTCTTGCTCTCCAGACGTAGTGTTCTTTCAGACTATCATTTTGGGAAGCAGGCCGCACCACCAGCTGAGCCAGCCAGGTCGCCCCTCGCAGACAAATAGCGGTGCGGACGATTTGGAATACTTCTTTCTTGTCCATTACATCATATCTGTCGGCTATGATTCCAATTTTAGTGCCATCTGCATTATCGGAAATGATAATGAAATTGCCTTTTATTGGAAAATCATTTAGCACTATCGTCGGTGCAGATTCAGGAAAATCCCTTTGGTCTCCCTTAAAACGGGTAACTTTTGGACCGATGCAGAATATGGGTCTTAATCGCGTGTCATCTGGCAAATATTTACCTCCACTAATATATTCCTCGTCGTTTTTTATGTTTTGAATGTTCAAGGCTTTCGAACTTCTCCGAGGTTTAACCTCAGGAATTTCAAAGGCTTTTCCAAAGCCGCAATGGATTGCGGACTTGGAAAAGAAAAGGTGCGATGGCATTGCAACCGCATCCTTCGGAATTTCGAGTTTTTATGGATCATAAGATAGAACTATGATCCATGTTAAAGGGAATACCAGCAGAAATAATACCGCTCTTTGTAAAGGCACCACTTCCATCGGCACTCCCAGCCAAATAAGAGCACAACCGAATGTTTGGATTATTGATGTCATGAGAAGCGCTTCTCTGCATATTCTTTTCTCATCAATCCATTTTTTGATAACTGCTTTCATGTTATGCCTACCCCCTTCTTTTCGGAAAACCTCGCCACAAGCCTTTATGACCGAATTTCCGGCAAGAAATATCTTTAGGATAGCCACAACTTGCTAACCTAGCACAATATTTCTTTTTTGTCAAGTATTTTCTTCCTCACCCTTGACTTCTTCCCCCAAATCGGCTAGAATGCCTCTGTTATATGAAGATATCAAGTTAAGCAAAGTAATAGGAGAAGATGGAAATTTCAATAGCGGCAGAGACGGTCACTTATATATTAGGCATACCGGTCACTAACTCCCTGCTAGCTTCCCTGCTTACCACCGTAATCCTGGTAACCATAAGCTATTTCGCGACCCGCAATTTGAAGGAGATCCCGAAAGGTATCCAGAACATCCTTGAATACGCCGTCGAGAGCCTCTATAATATGATCCAGGGCGTGACGCAAGACAAGGAAAAGACTTATAAGTTCTTTCCTGTAGTAGCCACGATTTTTTTGTTTATAATCACCTCCAACTGGATGGGGCTTCTGCCGGGGTATTCTACGGTGGGAGTCAATGAGAAAACGGCGGAAGGACATGAGATCGTAGTCGGATTCTTCAGATCCGCCAATAGTGACCTCAACTCCACGATAGCATTAGCAGTCGTCGCGGTACTTTCTATCCAGATTATGGGAATTACGATGTTGGGACTTGCCAAATACGGCAAGAAATTCCTCAATTTCAGCTCCCCTATCGCGTTCTTCATCGGTATCTTGGAGATTGTCAGTGAGGTTGCCAAGATGATCTCATTCTCATTCAGGCTCTTCGGGAACATATTCGCGGGAGAAGTGCTGTTGACGGTCATAATGACCATCGCGCCTTTTGTCGCGCCTTTGCCGTTCTTTGCGCTGGAACTCTTCGTGGGATTCATCCAGGCGCTGGTATTCGCGATGCTTCTGGTGGTATTTATGAATACGGCCACGATGGCGCACGAGGAACACTGATTCTTGAATACTGATAGATTCACATATATCAAGTTAATTAATTAATTCATTAAAAGAAGAATATGGAACTAACGACAGAAGCTCTGCAGATCATCTTCGCATCGCTGACCATCGCCGTCGGAGCTATCGCACCGTCAATGGCCATCGGTAAGATTGCCAGCTCCGGACTCGAAGCGATCGGACGCAACCCGGAAGCGGCTGGAGATGTAAAAGGAACCATGATCCTGGGTGTGGCTTTCGCGGAAGCAATCGCCATCTACGCTTTGGTAGTGGCCCTGGTCATCAAATTCGTATAATAAATCGGGGCTTGCCCCCTTTTATGTTAGAACATAAATATTTATGTTCTAAGCGAACAACAGAAGCTGTGCGAGCGGAGCGAGTATCTTATCGCCGTTCGTCCCGGAATTTGCAAGGCAAATGTCCGGGATCCCAGAAGATGATTCGCGGAAGTCTGTAATTCGCTCGGAATATAAATTAATAACTTAAAGCATAAAGTCTTATGGAGCTATTCACCAAATTGGGAATCAATGGAGCGCTTTTGATATCACAAATCGTCAACTTTGTCCTTCTTATCGTCCTTCTCAGGAAATTCGCCTATGCGCCGGTACTCCGGATGCTGAATGACAGATCGGATAAGATCGAAAAGAGCCTTCAGGACGCCAAGCGTATCGAGGAAGAGCTCAAGAACACCGAAGAGACCAAGGTGGCGGAAATAAAGAAAGCCAAAGAAGAGGCGGCGGAGATCGTGAGGAACGCTTCGGAGATAGCACAGGCCAATTCGGAAAAGACCCTTGACGAAACGCGCAAGAAAACGCAGGAAATCGTCGCCAAAGCAAAGGAAGAAATCCGCGAGGAGAAGGAAAAATCGGTAAGGGAAGCGGAAAAGGAAATCGCCGGCTTGGCGATCCAGATCGCGGAGAAGATCATCAAGAAGAACCTGGATACCGCCTCGGAAAAGAAACTAGCAGAAGAGACTTTGTCCAAAATAAGATAGGAATATGAAGATAACACCTAAACAATACGCTATCAGCCTCTACGAGATCACGAAGGATGCGAACAAGGAAGAATCCGCGAAGCTTATCGGGAATTTCGTCAATCTGCTCCGCTTCAATAATAATCTCTCCATGAAGGACCGCATCGTCGAAGAGTACGAAGGATATCTGCGCAAACAGAAAGGCATCGCGAAAGTGAAGATACGGAGCGGCGAGAAGCTGAGTCCGGAAGTCGTAAGCGGGATCGTAAAGCACTTCGCGGGACAGGTAGAGTTGGAGGAAGAAGTCGATCCTTCGCTCATCGGCGGCATCGCGGTCGAGATCAATGACGATATGCTGATCGATGGCTCAGTCCAGAGGAAGCTGGAAGACCTCAGGCAAAATATAAGCAAGATTTAAATATTTATAATAATCAGCAAGATATGAACAGCTATATCATAGAGAACCTCAAGAAGCAGATCGCGGCAGCAAAGACCGAAGCTCAGGTGGAAAAAGTCGGAAAGGTCATCAAGATCGGAGACGGCGTCGCCACCTTAAGCGGCATCAGCGAAATCATGAGCGGCGAGCTCCTTGAATTCCCGAACGGCGTCTACGGAGTCGCTCTCAACCTCGAAGAGGACGGAGTCGGCTCCATGATCATGGGAGACTACAAGAAAGTGAAAGAAGGCGACATCGCCAAGAGCACCGGCAGGATCCTCGAAGTGCCGGTAGGAGAAGCGATGGTGGGCCGGGTCGTGAACGCTCTCGGAGAGCCGGTAGACGGCGAAGGAGAGATTAAGACCGACAAATTCTATCCGGTAGAAAAAGTAGCTCCCCGCGTCATCACCCGCAAGGCCGTAAAGACCCCGCTCGAGACCGGAATCAAAGCCATCGACGCGATGATCCCGATAGGAAAAGGACAGCGCGAGCT
>CAZDCJ010000010.1:0-15997 GCA_964503935.1 uncultured Candidatus Saccharibacteria bacterium | reverse complement strand
ACCAAGCACGCGCAGTCTTACCGCCAGATATCGCTCATCCTCCGGAGACCGCCCGGACGCGAGGCTTATCCGGGAGACGTGTTCTATCTCCATTCGAGGCTTCTCGAGCGCGCCGCCAAGATGGACGACAAATTCGGCGGCGGATCGCTGACCGCCCTGCCGATTATCGAGACGCAGGCAGGAGACGTGAGCGCCTACATCCCGACCAATGTGATTTCCATCACGGATGGACAGATATTCCTCGAGACCGACCTCTTCTACCAGGGTATCCGGCCGGCCATCAATCCGGGTATCTCGGTATCCCGCGTCGGAGGTGATGCCCAGACCAAGGCTATGAAGAAAGTCGCCGGAAAACTCAGATTGGAACTCGCACAGTTCCGCGAGATGGCCGCTTTCGCACAATTCTCGTCTGACCTCGACAAGGAGACCAAAGCGAAGATCGAGAGAGGCGCCCGGCTTACGGAAGTCCTCAAACAGGGGCAATACTCCCCTCTTTCCACCGCCAAGCAGGTGACTATCATCTTCGCGACCATCAACGGATACCTGGATGATGTCAAAGTATCCGACGTGCAAAGATTCGAGAAAGAACTCCTCGAGTACGTTTCCGGCTCCAAGGCTGAGATATTGAGCAGCATCGAGAACGAGAAAGTCATCTCCGACGAGACCGACAAGAATCTTCGCGACGCTATCGCGGACTTCAAGAACACCTTTGCCGGCAGTGCGGGAGAAAAGAAGTAATCTGAATGTCATCCCGAAAGCTTTAGCTGAAGGATCCGGGAAATGCATAGTACACTGATAACGTTATGTCTATAATAAAACCAATTATAATTACATGGTATTGTTCCCGGATTTCTCTTTCCGCTTCGCTTAGTTCGAAATGACAACTAACTTTTAAATATGGAATCGACCAGAACTATAAAGAGGCAGATCCAGTCCACCAAGAATATCGCCAAGATTACCAAAGCGATGGAGATGGTTTCGGCTGCCAAGATGCGCAGGAGCCAGGAAGCGGCGCTAATCGCCCGGCCTTATGCCGAAGCCGCCCTCAAGCTCCTCGGCAATGTCTCCAGTTCACAGGAGATGGAGAAGGACTACCCGCTCACCCGCAAACGTCCCGTAGAGAAGCTCTGTCTCTTGGTTGTGACTTCCGACAAAGGGCTGTGCGGCAGCCTCAACAGCTCGGTCCTTCGGGAAGCCGGCCGCATCATCGCCGAAAACCAGGATAAGGAAATCAGCCTCATCACCGTCGGCAAGAAAGCGGAAAAATTCTTTCGGGGCAAGCAGAATATCATCGCCGTCTTCGAAGGCGTAGGCGACACGGTAGAGCTGATGGAGACGCTTCCGATCTCCCGCCTCATCATGAAGGATTTCATCGCGGAAAATTACGACAAGGTGATCGCCGTCTATACCGACTTCGTTTCCACCCTCAAGCAGGACACGAAGACGCGCACACTCCTTCCGGTAAGCGAAAAGAGCCTTAAGAAGACGATAGATGAGATCGGAACCGACGAGATCGGCAGAACGAAAGGGATGAAAGATACCACGGAATACATCTTCGAGCCCTCGGCCGAGGAAGTGCTCCGGAATCTCCTCCCTAACCTCGTCGAGACGCAAGTCTTCCATGTCATATTGGAATCGAATGCCAGCGAACACAGCGCGCGCATGGTGGCTATGAAGAATTCCACGGAGAACGCCCAGGATCTCCTGGGAGACCTCAAACTCTACTACAACACCGCCCGCCAGGGAAAGATTACCCAGGAAATGACCGAGATCGCCGCCGGCGTGGCCGCGCTGGAATAGATTCAAGCTTACCTTTCTGCAGGATTCTTTTGCTTTAGCAAGAGGGTCCGATCAGGAAGATAAAAATCATTAAGACGATTATTCATATCATCCTGTAAGCGCCAGGCCGCCCGGAGGGCGGGATTCAATGAATCACCCCGCCGCAAGCGGACGAGGTATCCAGCGGAAATTATTTTGAAGGGAAAACCGATAGTTTCCCAAACCCTTCCTTGCAAGGTAACCTCGCAGCAAGCTGGCGTGGAATTGAAAGATTAAAGGAATAACGAGAAGGGGTTCTCGTCAGGAAGAGAAATAAACAAATGATTTTCTGTCATTACCGAGCACTTGGCTTGCCAAGTATAAACTCCGCGAAGAATCCCGGCCGGATTTGCATAGAACGGGATCCTTCATTCCACGTAGTTTATCCTAGACCTGATCGGAGGCTCCATTCAGGATGACAGAAGCAGCACGTTAATAATTTAGAAATTGAGTTTTGGAAAATACATATCCAATCACAACAGGAGGGAAAGCGATACATGAGAAGCGTCAGCACTACCGCAATACGAGTTAAGACTAGCTCTCCGCCCGAACATCGAACGCAAGAAAGAGAAAGCGATGGCGTAGTGTCAACCAAAGCAGGAGACAAAGAAAAAAGAAACAACGATTGATAATACTCACGATTGGCCCATTTAGCGAGGTAATTCCCAATTATCCAGAAGGAAAGCTGAAAAAATCAAAGAATAAGGAGGGGCAATATAAGAGACCATGAGAGACAAGAGTATTCTGTACGAAAAGCAAGCGAGGCACAACAAGCTTATTTGATAAAACAAATGAGAAGGAGGAACTAGATGCCATTTTCGAAGAAGAAAGAAAACAAACAAAAGTTGATTCCTATAGTAACTGATAGATCCGTCATTCCCATAAGAGATTACGGTAACATCGACGAAAAAATAGACAAAGCGCTATTTGAATTTGAACTGGAAAATCGCCCTATCAAAATGCAAGGATTCTACTGGTTCAAGCGCATATTCCTTAAGGAAGAAGGTTTCCGAGGCCGAATCTATTGTTTCTGCCGGTTCATAGATACCTTCTTCTAGCTTTTATTTCCAAAACTCAATTTCTAAATCGAATTTTCAATATCTTAAATACTTATAGCAAAATCATGAGCAAAGGAAGAATCGCACAGATCATCGGGACGGTAGTCGATATCGAATTCGAAGACCAGATGCCCGCAATATATAATGCCCTTCGGACCCAGACGGCTGACGGCAAGGAACTCGTGCTCGAGACCGCCCAGCACCTGGGTTCGGGACGCGTCCGCGCCATCGCCATGGATTCGACCGACGGACTACAGAGAGACGCCGAGGTAGAAGACACAGGCGCCCCTATTTCCGTACCGGTAGGAGAGGAAGTCCTGGGACGCATGTTCGACGTACTCGGAAACACTATCGATGGCAAAGAAGAAAAGAAATTCAAAAAGCGCTCCCCCATCCACCGTGCGGCTCCGGAATTCACCGAGCAATCCACCACGACTGAGATCTTCGAGACCGGCATCAAGGTCATCGACCTCATCTGTCCTTTCACCAAGGGGGGCAAAGTCGGACTCTTCGGCGGCGCGGGCGTGGGCAAGACCGTCCTCATCCAGGAACTTATCCGCAATATCGCCAGCGAGCATGGAGGTTATTCGGTATTCGCCGGCGTCGGCGAACGGACCCGCGAGGGCAACGACCTCTACCATGAAATGACCGACTCCGGAGTCATCGCCAAGACCGCGCTGGTATTCGGCCAGATGAACGAAGTTCCGGGCGCCCGGCAGCGCGTCGCCCTCTCCGGACTTACGATGGCAGAGAACTTCCGCGACGAGATGGGCAAGGACGTACTCCTCTTCATCGACAACATCTTCCGTTTCACCCAGGCAGGATCCGAAGTATCGGCTCTCCTCGGAAGGCTTCCTTCAGCGGTAGGATACCAGCCAACACTCGCGCAGGAAATGGGCGAGCTTCAGGAGCGCATCACTTCCACCAAGAAAGGATCCATCACTTCCGTACAGGCAGTATATGTGCCGGCTGACGATCTTACCGACCCGGCCCCAGCCACCACTTTCGCCCACCTTGATTCGACCGTGTCCCTTTCGCGCGCCCTCACCGAGATCGGTATCTATCCGGCAGTAGATCCCCTGGATTCCACTTCCACCGTCATGGACCCGAATATCATCGGCAAAGAACACTACGAAGTCGCGCGCGAGGTGCAGAAAGTGCTCCAGAAGTATAAGGATCTCCAGGACATCATCGCCATCCTCGGCATGGAAGAGCTTTCCGAAGAAGACAAGGTGACCGTAGCCCGCGCGAGAAAGATCCAGCGCTTCCTGTCCCAGCCTATGTTCGTGGCAGAAGCCTTCACCGGTACCCCGGGACAGTATGTACCGCTCTCCGAGACCATCCGCGGCTTCAGAGAAATCCTTGACGGCAAACACGACGACAAAGGCGAGAACGCCTTCTATATGAAAGGGTCCATCGACCAGGTCGAGGCCAAGTAAACAGGACCGGCCTCTCCCCTTCCACATTTAATTTTCACTTATGAAGATAGATTTACAAGTAGTTACTCCGGAAAAGATCGCCTTCGAAGGACCGATCGACCGGATATCCCTACCGACCGAGCAGGGCCAGATTACCATACTGCCCAAGCACATCTCCCTCGTGAGCACCATCAAGAGCGGCGATCTCATAATCGAGGACGACAAGAAAGAAACGCTCATGGCGGTATACGGAGGCTTCGTGGAAGTCCGTAAGAACCAAGTAAGAGTGATGACCGATGTCGCAGAAAGGATCGAGGAGATTGACGAAGAGAAAATCCAAGAGGCGCGCAACGAAGCCCAAAGGAGACTCAAGGAGAAAGACCAGATGAACGATGTCGAATTCGCCGATGCCGTAAGGCAGCTAGAGAAATCGCTTGCCCTCCTCAAGGCCGCCAAGAAGATCAGAAAGAGATAATTTTTCCGAATATGGATCCCGAAAGTGCGATCAGATTCGCAACTCATGAATTCAAAGAAAAAGGCATAGCTTCCGCACGATTAGATGCGGAAGTTTTGCTACTGGAGTCGCTGAATGCCGGCCGCGGAAAGAAAAAAGACAAGACCTGGCTATATCTCAACGCTGGAGAATATCTCCTATCATCACGGGAAGAAGCGCTATTCAGGAGTTTCATAAGACGTCGGAAAAAACTGGAGCCGGTCGCCTATCTGATCGGCAGGAAGGAGTTCTACGGACTTGATTTTTTCGTCGATAGGGATGTCCTCATTCCCCGTCCGGAAACGGAAATCATTATAGAAGAATCGCTCCGCGTAATCAGGCGCTCCAAAGACAGATTTACGCTTATGGATATAGGCACCGGTTCAGGATGCATTCCTATCAGCACCCTGAAAGCCGCTGAAGAATCGGGCATAGCGGATAAGCTGGGCAGGGTATATGTCAACGATATATCCGAAAGCGCCCTTCGGGTCGCAAGAAAGAATGCCAGACGGCATCGGGCAGCTTCGCAAATCACTTTTATCTCTGCTGATCTCGAAGTCGCGCTGGAAAAAATCAAAAATGCCAGGAATATTATCGTTACCGCCAATCTCCCGTACATATCTCCGGAAGACTATGGCAGACTTGCGGTTAATGTCAGGAAATACGAGCCCAGACTCGCGCTTACGGCAAAAGACAAAGGACTTCATCATATCAGACGCCTCATCGTAAGATTTGCCGCCTTGCGAAGCGATATGGACTCTTATTGCGTGTTACTCGAAGCCGATCCGAAGCAGATGAGAAGCATCGCGAGCATCGTAAAGAAGAATCTTCCGGAAGCAAGCATAGAGACGATAAAGGACCTGCGAGGAAAAAAAAGAGTGATAAAGGCCTGGAGTAGCAGGTCTTAAGACGCGTTTGAGTTCTGGAGCAAGGACATCCAACCCGCATGCATCTTCATCGGATGGGTTTAAATTACCGGCGCGAACTAAGGTTCACTACTCCAACTTGGACGCGGGAGCAGGTATTAAGACCTGCTCCCTATGGTTTTATTTCAAGATTAACATTATTCCGCTAATCTTTATGCCATCTTTGCCTTGTATGATAATATTCTGCATATAGGCATAAACCGTATAGAGACTTAAAGCCTCAGGAAGCGGGTAAATGCCCCCCCCGCATCAATGCAAATGAATATACCACCAGCTACACGCTGATGGTATATTGGGCGGGCTAGACGCCCACCACATATGATCTTGCTGATTGATATTGCCATGGCATGCGTCATTCTGGATTCAAATGCTATCGGCATACGTTTCCAAGATAATAGATTAGGGCCCCGACCCGGAATCTCCGTTACACGACATCCATACGCTAAGATAATACATTGGCGTGATATTACGGAGATCTTGAAACAAGTCCGGGATGACAAGCTTGGGATAATTTCGATGAAAGATAATGATATCCGAGACAAACATTATCTTATTCCAATCCGAGAGCTATCGCTCTAAACGCACCCACCGGCTTTTGCGCACGGTGGTTTTTGCTTATGATAAAACCGGCCGCCACAAAGACGGTCGGTTTTATCTTTAGAAAGTTTGTTCTGAAAGTATGTTCAAAGAATTACTTCTTCTTTGCAGCAGCTTTCTTCTTCGGAGCAGCTTTCTTCACAGCTTTCTTCTTCGGAGCAGCTTTCTTCACAGCTTTCTTCTTCGGAGCAGCTTTCTTCACAGCTTTCTTAGCCACCTTCTTCTTCGGGGCAGCTTTCTTAGTAGCTTTTTTTGTTACCATTTGGAACACCTCCTTTCTGTTTTTTATTTCCTGAAGATAAATTCTATCTTGAATCTTTTCTCAAATTCTTAAAATTCGAAAAAGAAAAATTTGTCATTAATTTAATTATACATCAAAAAAAATAACTTACAATATTTTGTCAAGCATCTTGCTTGTGAAAAACATACCTTCTATTTTTCGTGAAAAAAATTTTGCAAATAAATTCTTAAGATGCTTTATAGATATTATTCCCTATAAATATCTTTCTGGCAAAATATTTATGACCTCCGGGAAATAAAAAAAATAATCCGGTATGTGCGGTCATAGATATGGATGCTAGTAACACGATGTATATTACGCGGCAGAACTTTCTTTTGTCATGCCAGACTCATTTTAGCCATCTTCGTAATGTTACGTCTTAGCCATGCATGGGGCTTCTGGCGTCATATGAAGAGGATCCTGAAACAAGTTCAGGATGACATATCAATCGGTTTTGATAAAAAAGCACGATTGCATCCTATCAAGAAATCATACCTCTTTTATGCCCCGCAACCACCCGAACAAGATTACAATCCTGATAAAAATGATATTATTTGACAATTTCCCTAAAAATATAAGCGATAATGCCATTTTTTGGCTAAAACTTGCCATTTTTCGCCGTTATGATAGACTTTTTGTAAGGAAAATACGGCTTTTAGATATTTGAATCCGCTAACTTTTTAAAGAAAGGAGGTGTATCGAAAGTGCCCGAAAACGAAATCGAATTGCCCGCCTCCGATGAGAAGGGATGGTTAGGCAAGATTAAGGAAAGTATCTATCAGAACTGGCAGACTATCTTAGTCGCCCTCATAGTCCTGATAGTAGGCATCAGTGCTTATAACTACAACGAACAGACCGGAGAGGACTCTCCTGCAGTAAGCGAAGGAGAGAACGCGCAGGAAGTCTCCGCGGAAGGATCGGATGACCAGGAAGCTGCAACGGCTACGAAAAATCAGGAAGAGAACGCTGAACAGGCGGATCAGGAAGCGACAGGACAGACTGAAACCGCTACTCCGCAGCCGACTGAAGAAACAAAAACCGAAGAAACAAACACAAATATAGTGGAAAGCAACGGTGACGGTTACAAGGTAATGGCAGAAAAAGGCGAAGGCATCACGCATCTGGCGAGAAAAGCCCTTGCCCAATATCTGTCAGAGAATAACGACAGTGAAGTAACCGCTCTTCACAAGATATACATCGAAGACTATTTGCAGAACGGGATCGGAAGCCAAGGAATCGAAGTAGGCCATGTACAGATCATTTCCAAGGCGTCTGTCCAGGAAGCGATTGCCGCTTCGAAGAATCTTTCACAGGCATCACTGGACAATCTCAAGAAATATTCCGTCCAGTAGATCCACAACGCGCTAAGACTCGAAAACAACGCATTCAAATATCAAAAACGCACATGGCAAAACCCCGATCCGTCGGGGTTTTGTTTTTGAAAGACGAAAGGGCGGCTCTTACGGCACTTCAGAAACTGTCCTTTCTTATCGCAATCATACGACCACTATCACTTTACAACTCTTTCGCGTAGAGATCGGCATAATACATTACCTTGTCGGGATAGAAGGTGAATCTCTGCCAGTTGGTACCCGCCAGATATCTTCCCGCAGCCTCGTATTCCGCGTTATAATCCCCTTCTGTCACGCCTTCTATCTGCGAAAGCTTGATCGCCATGGACGCGATCGAGTCGATGAGCGACCACGGATCCGGCGGGTTGTGCTTGGTGAGCTCGACGACCCGATCGCGATAAGATATCCAGGTGGTTGGCATCATCTGTGCCGGACCCATCGCCCCTCCCCAGCCGGAATAAGCCGACGGCTTCCTGCTCACCGGCATGACATTCGGATCATATCCCAGCTCCGTCGTAATCGCCTCGAACGCCTCCCGCTGGCTCGGATTCATATCTGTCTTGTAATTTCCCCCGCCCACGTTGGTTCCCAGCCCGGATTCCACTCGCAGCACTCCCAGCAGGAATGCCGGTCGGACGCCAGTGACTTCGCCCACATATTTGGCGGCAGAGATCGCATCATCAAATTCTATATTGCTTCCCAGGCTTTGCAAATCGCGAAGTTCCGCCCGGAGCGACGGCAGCAATTTGCGGTTCTGCGCGACCAGCACCTGGTATTTGCCTTCTTCCCCGTTGGTTATCTCCAAGATCTCGCCCTTCTGCGCTTTAAGGTTCTCCAATGTAGTATTCTGCTCATAACGCATCCGGATCAGATCCGCATAGATCAGCTGGTTATCTTCGAGTTCCTGCGTCCTCTCAGTGAGCTGCTCCCTTTCCTGCTTGAGCTTGATGACCGTGGAAAGTATCTTGTCCTGGACGGCTTCGACCGCGCTCACTTCATTGAAAAAATCAGAGATGCTTTCCCGGCTCATAAGCACCTCCAGGAAGGAATCATCCTCGTAAGCATAAAGAGTGCGGATGAATTCCTTGAGTGCCTCACGGTTTTCTCCTATCTTGACCCGATCTTCTTCGATCTGGTTCTGCGATCCCTCCAGCTCCATTTCCGCCTGTTCGATATTGAGCCTTGTCTCTTGGATTTCCAGCTGGTTCTTGGAGATATTCGCATCAAAGATGGCTATTTCATTCTCCAGAGTGTTTCCTTCCGCCCTTTTAGCCTTGATATCCGCCTGAAACCGTGCAATCTCGGCTTGGACTCGGTTCAGTTCCTCCATCTTCTCCTTGATAAGATCCTGGTTGGACGCACCAGCCGGAGTCTCGGCAGCCAGAGCGGCAGTACTCACGCCCTCTTCGGCGCGGGAGTCTCCCGCCAGATATACCAAAGATAGGGAAATCGCGAACAGAAAACCGCATAGCCACAGGGCCTTGCGGTTTTTCTGGTATAAGAACGATGTTTTATGGACAAGATCCATATATTCTCTCCCTAAAGAATTATGTTCTCAGACTCTACTTTTTCTCTTCCGTTGGAGTGCCAGCTTCCTTCTCTTCCTTTATCGCACCTTCCACACTAGCTACATTCTCTTCCGGCTTCTCTTCGAGGCCTTCCATCTCTTCATCGCTACGAGGCGGTTCGACACTCACAATCACATTCTCTTCTTCGTCAAGGACTTCGACGGCTTCTGAAAGGTCGAGATCACTTACGCGGATCATGTCATCGAGGTGCTCGAGCTTGCCGAGATCGATTTCTACTTCCTGGATAAGATCCTTCGGAAGGCATTTGATTTCAAGCGTATCCATGCCTTTTACCAATACGCCGCCTTCATTCTTGACCGCAGGCGACTCGCCGACGAAAGTGATGTCTACATTTACGATCAGCTTCTCAGTCATCTTGATCTTGTGCAGATCAAAATGGATGATCTCTCCGGTCACGGGGTCCACCTGGTAATCCTTGATGACCACGTTCCCGATCTCCTTATCGCCGATCCTGAGATCAATAAGCGTGCTTTCTCCAGCTTCGTCCAGGGTACTCGCAAATTCCTTCTTGCCAATCTTCACTGATACGCTCTCGAATCCATGTCCATAGACCACGCCGGGAATAAAACCTTCCGCCAGTACCTGCTTTGCGCTCATTTCTTCCGCATTCCTGCTCTCGGCGGAAATTCCTATCTTGTTCATATTTATTGATTATCTTAATTATCTTTTAAAAATTTATACATCTCAAGCACGTCATCGCAATTGACCGCCTGACGGTTGTCGATCTTGTCAAAATCCTCTTCGGTAATATCCGTCGGAATGCTGATAGACGTGACCCCCATCGGCCCCGCAAGAAGAAGCATCACGACCGCGCTCTTGCAATGGCTGCAGGAGAGATATATAGACAAAGACCCGTCATTCTTGTTTATGACTTTTATATCTTCCTTGTTGTAACTTGCGCTGCACATCGGACACTTGGTCATTATCTGCAAGTTTGGAACAGGATTTGACTTTGGCATAGCTTTTATGTTAAAAATCAAGGTTCTTTCTATATTTTTGGCTGAATAAAGCCATTTTCCCCCACTTCAGTCACGCATAACATAATCCATTCTATAGTATGAGGTGCTGACTGTCAAGAAATAAATCATAGGGCTATTGACCCCTTCCGGGAACTGTATTATAATGATTACTTAATAAAAAAAGATGAGGAGGGGGATATGGCAAAACCATATCTGTAATCGCAAAAACAAAAGAACAAAACCGGGAGGGAACGACCCGCGTTTTTGTTTGCGTTTTTGCTAGTAGCTCTACCTAGAAAAGATCACTTCTTCAGCTTCTCGCGCAGCAGCTCCCGCGCAACGATCCGGTCATCCCACGGTATTTTTTTGTCGCCGAAGATCATGAATTGTTCGCATCCTTTGCCGGTAATGGCGACCAGATCCCCCGCCTGGGCGAGCCCAAAGGCTTTCTTTATGGCTTCCCGACGGTCCGAGATACGGAAAAGGCTTTCGCCAAGCTTCTTGTCCTTGATGCCCGACATTACCTGATCGATGATATCTTCTACCTGCTCGCTATATGGGTCCTCATTAGTGACAATCACGATATCCGCAAATTTGTCCGCCAGCTCTCCGCCTTTTGCCCGGTAAGTCTTGTCGCGATCCCCTGTTCCACCCAGTACGGCAATCAGATTGCCTTTCGCGAGCGGGCGAAGCACCCCGTACACTTTCTCCAGAGACTCGGGAGAATGGGCATAATCCACGATGACATCGAAATCCTGCCCCTCGGCAATCTTCTCCAACCGGCCAGGAATGTCCTCTCCTACCGCCAGGTTCTTCAGGATATCTTCCATCCGCACGCCTTCTGCCCGACACGCCATGATGGCTCCCATGGCATTATAGACATTAAACTCTCCGAGAAGATGCAGCCGGACCGGATACCTCTCATCCATATGGATAAAATCGAAGGACGAACCTGAGTCATCAAGCTTCACGTCTTCGGCGCGCGATAAGCTGATCCCGTCGAGACGTCCGATGTCACGCAGGGTGAAAGCCGTCTTCTCATGATTTCCCGGAAGTACGAGCATCTCGTGCGTATTCTCCTCATCATAGTTAACGATAAGATTCTTGGTATTCTTGCCCACGAGGCCGTAATGCGAACTCTTATAATTCTCGAAAGTCTTATGGTAATCAAGGTGGTCGCTGGTGAGATTGGTTACGACGACCGTCTTGAAATCTATTCCCCAATAGCGTGACTGGACCATGCCATGAGAGGAAGCCTCCAGGACCGCATATTCGCATCCTGCCGCGACCGCCTTCGCGAGAAAATCCTGCACATAACCCGCAGACGGCGTAGTCAGTTTGACGTCATTGAGCCATTTCTTCTTATCAATCTGAAAATTGGCCGTCGAAAGCATCGCCACCTTGTGTCCGCTGCCTTCGAGGATGCGCGCAATCATGTTAGTCGTAGTGGTCTTGCCTTTGGTGCCGGCAACCGCGATAACCGTGAGCTTTTTGGCAGGACTGCCATGGCGCAGGCTCGCATAGACCGCCTTCATCTTATGAACAGACAGGACTACCGCATAAGGCACGAGGCTCTTCAGGATTTTTTTGATTTGGTAAAGCATGATTTTATCCGTTCTGATTATCTTTCTTGATGAAAATATATTTGATGAATTCGATCACGAAGACCGTGATGACCCCCGCCAGAGCCACCATCCCCCAATCTGCGAGGCTGAGAGCTTGCGTTCCCAGGATATTCTGAAAGAACGGCACATAGATGGCTACCATCTGGAGAAGAAGCGAAAGGACGAGAGCCACAATGAGATAAGGATTGGAGAAGACATCCTGCTTCCACGCGGACCGGTCGAGCGAACGAAGGCTGAACACATAAATCAGCGAATCGACAGACATGATCGAGAAGACTATGGAACTGGCCAGGACGGTATTTCCGGTATTCCGATAGACGGCGATGAATATCATGAGCGCCACGATACCGGAAACGATACTGATTGCCAATACCAGCGTCTTCATCTCTCTATTGAAGAGGGGCTCGTCCTTCTTGCGAGGCCTCCTTTTCATCGCGCCTTCTTCTGCTGGATCCTGGGTAAGCGCCACATTAGGTAGGCTGTCGCCGACAAGATTTATCCAGAGAATCTGTGCCGCCGTAAGCGGCACCGGAAGATTCGCAAGGAGCGCACCGCCTACGATCACCACTTCGCTGAAGCTGTCGGAAATCAGATAGAGCACTACCTTGCGGATATTGTCGAAGATAGCCCGCCCCTCCCGGATAGCCATCACGATAGTCTTGAAATTGTCATCAAGGAGCACCAAGTTGGCGGTCTCTTTGGCAACTTCCGTCCCGCTGCCCAGCGCGATGCCGATATCCGCCTTCTTGAGCGCCGGCGCGTCATTGATGCCGTCTCCGGTCATCGCCACCACCTCTCCGCGAGATTGCCAGGCGTCCACGATACGCGACTTGTGCCGCGGCGATACGCGCGCATACACCTTGATACGACTCACAATACCGGCAAAATCCTTCGTGCTCAGGCGGTCTAGCGCTTCCCCTTCGAGAATATTATCATCCTCCACTTTCATGCCCAATTCATTGGCAAGCGCCCGTGCGGTGAGCGGATTATCCCCCGTAATGATGATTGTCTTTATGCCCGCCTCCTTGGCCGTATCGAGCGTCGGCTTGGCCTCACTGCGGAGAGGATCCTTGAGCGCGACCAGCCCTACTAAGACCATCTTGCTTACGACATCCTCGTCATTGCTTTCCTTGAAATCGACCACCATCTTATCGTCCGTGCGCCTGAAAGCGACGGCCAGCACCCGCAGCCCCTCTCGGCTCATCTCATTCTGCTTCTGTCGGAAGAACTTGAGATCGTCCTCTTTCATCTCCCGTATCTTGCCGTGAGAAAGAACGTGGCTCGAGCGGTTCACTATCTCTTCCGCCGCGCCCTTGGCATAGATGACATGATTATCGCCTTCCTGGTTCAAGGTAGCCATAAGCTTCCGGTCCGAACTGAACGGAATCTCCCCGACCCTTACGGAACCGCGGCCGACCTCCTGGGGGTCAAAACCCGCGTGAAGGCTGGCTATCAGGAAAGCCCTTTCCGTGTAACCGCCGTGAATTATCCAATCCTCCATTTCCTCTTCAGGGTTCTCAATCACGGCATCATTACAGATCATCCCTATACGAAGCGCCGTCATATGGTCGCCACCCCCTTCTTCGACAGACACTTTCTTTTTGCTATGATCGATCTTGAAGAAGGCATCGGCGGTGACGATATGATCGAGCTGCATGACCCCCGTAGTAAGCGTCCCGGTCTTGTCAGTACAAATGACACTCACACTCCCCAGAGTCTCAGCAGCGATCAATTTCCGCACCAGCGAACCGTTCTTGAGGATGCGCTGCATTCCCACCGCGAGAATGATAGTGACCGCCACCAAAAGCCCCTCGGGGATGACTGCTACGGCGATAGCCACGGCCGTCGTGAATATATCAAGGAAAGGTATGCCATGGTAAAGGCCTATCAGCATCACTCCGACCAGGATCCAGAAAGTGATGACGCCGAAGGACTTGCTGAACTTCTGGAGCTCGACCTGAAGCGGCGTGTCAGCATCCTCCGTCTTATCGAGAAGCTCCGCGATCTGGCCAAACTTAGTCCCCAGCCCTATCGCCGTCACTATTACTAGGCCGCGCCCCTTAAGGACCGCGGAACCCATATAGACCATATTTCTCTTACTCTCCCCTTCGCTCGCCTGGTCGAGATATTTCACGATCTTCTGTACCGGCACCGATTCCCCCGTAAGGACCGCCTCGTCCACTTCCAGCTCATGCGCCTCCAGGATCCGGCCGTCTGCTGGAATCCGGTCTCCGGATTTCAGGACGAGGATATCGCCTATCGTGATGTCGAGTGTGTCCACTTCCTTCTCGATTCCGTCGCGCAGCACATAGACTTTGTGCTCGATCACATCGCTTAATGCTTCCAGTGCCTTCTCCGCCTTGATTTCCTGGATGAAGCCGACGATGGTATTGAGGAATACCGCAAAGAGTATGACATAGACATCTACATATTCTTGCAGAAGAAAAGAAATCAGCGCCGCCGCAAGCAAGACGTACACCATCGGGCTCTTGAGCTGCGAAAGCGCCACCCCGAGATAGGTAAATCCCGGCTTCTTCGGAAGCTCATTCCTGCCATATTTTTTCCATCTCTTCTCCGCATCGGCTTCCGACAGTCCTTCCTTGGAAGATTTCAGCGCTTTGATCGTCTCCTGTGGGCTCAGGCTATGCCATTTTTTTTCTTGCATCTTTTGTTATTTCCTTATGTTAAGTTATTCATTCCCATTCTTATTATAAGATAAAACGGAATAAATGGAAAATCAGCCTACCGTTTCAGGATAGCCTCCGTCCGACTGCTTGGTCTTTCCTTGAGACTTAAGAAAATCAACACGAAAACGCTAGCCGAAAAGAACCATTGTGATGCGGTAAGGCTGGCAAAGCGCGCATCGCAGACGGAAAGGTCATCGCATCTCAAGAAGTCCACGAAGACGCGGAAGACCGCATAAGACAGAGAGAAGACGATAAACAATGCGCCGTCCGGCTTCGTGCCTCTTTCTTCCCACTTTACAATGAAGAACATCAAGGCTAGAAAGACGATCTCATAGAGCGCGACTGGATGCCTCATGGTGCCATCTTCGTATAAAAGTCCCCAAGGAAGCGCCGTAACGGCACCCACATGGTCGTTTATGAGAAAACAGCCGATGCGCACGAGAATAAGAGCGGCAATCGCACCGGGAGTAAGACAATCGAATATCTTCAGGAAATCTTGCTTCTTGATGCGAAGATATACGAGACAAAATATCATGGCCGCCACCACGCCGCCCGCCAGGGAAAAGCCGCCGCCAAGACCCGTAAGCATCGAGATTCCCTTATCCGGACTCGAGAGGAAGTAAAACACCCGTCCGCCCGCAATCATGGCAGCTAGGGCGATAATCAGGAGGTCCCAGACCAGATACTTGGAAATACCCGCTCCATAAGCCCGCCCGAGAGTCATTTTTAGGGCCAAAATGAAGCCCAGAGCCGCAAAAAGCCCCCAAACGTGGATGGATAGCGAACCTACCGAAATCTCGCTAAAAGAAGGATGAGAAAGCATATATTGACAATTTTTATATATATGGTAAAATCATATCCAGTATATGGGGTATGTTAATGATTACAAGAAGCCTAGAGCTATTAAAATGCTTCGGATGGACCACTTCGAGGGTCCTGGTCGAAATCGGCAATAACGTACAGATCGTTGAGAACGGTTTTCCGGCCAAACTTGAAGTCAACATAGGACATAGATGTTTTCATGTCCGACAGGTAGGCCACACTACCACGCAAACAATATATTCAATCCGGAGAGTGGGAATAAACAGAAGCATAACTATCGGCATCTTTTCCCCGCCCCGCCAAAGACTCTAATGAGTCTTTTTTATTTTGCCTCGGCGCAGCTTGCGGTGATAGTTGATCGCGAAACGGTGGG
>CAZDCJ010000009.1:0-35801 GCA_964503935.1 uncultured Candidatus Saccharibacteria bacterium | reverse complement strand
ATCCTATCTATCACATCCTGGTCTGCTGCCCGCTTCTCGGCATAGGTCATCTGCTTCCAGGGCTTATCTACTCCCCGCGCCTTGAAGACCGCCCCGAAAGAAAAACCTTCCTGAAATTCTTCCTGAGAAAGCGAACGATCCAGCTGCCCGTAGAGCTTCTTCGAGAAAACTTCTGCTTTGCCAGTCGGGTCGGCGATAGCGTACGCACTTTCGAAATAGCTGGATAGATCCTCGATGTCCTCCGTCTCTTCTTCCAGATACCGCAAGAGTTCTTCGTGGCTCATCTCTTTCTCGAATCTCCCGCCCCAGCGTTTTACTGACACGCCGGGAAAACCGCCGAGAGCGTCCACGAAGAAACCGGTATCGTCGCTCAAGGTTATCTCGCCGCTTTTCGCCGCCCAAGCCAGCGCCTTCTTCCGGGCGTTATCCTCGAGCGAAGTGATGCCTTCTCTTACTTCCACCCTATCGATTCCCAGGTCCTTGTAGGAAAGGATATCCCAGTCGGGAAGATATTCTTTCCAATCGCTGATCTTTCCCGGATTGCCCGAACCGATGAATAGTCTCATAATTTTGGATATTAAGAAGATTACTTACATGCCATAGATCTATATATGCAAAAAACATCCCAGAAGCGGGATGTTTTTTGAAGCCCTCCGGATATATCAAGCCTTCCTCACATCATACGCAGCTGGTCCCTTCGGAGTGTCCTTCACCTCAAAGACGACAGAGTCGCCTTCACGCAGCTCGTTAAAATCGACACCCATAAGGTCGTTTCCGTGAAAAAACAGGTCTTTTCCGCCATCATCAGGGGCAATAAAGCCGAACTTTTTATCGTTCAGTCTTTTGATTTGTCCTTGCATCGTTTTGCGTTTAAAAATAAACTTCAAAACACTCTTTAATTATGGCATATAGTTATTTTTCCGTCAAGAATTTTTTAGGACAAAAAAATAAGGCCGAAGAAGTTTCTCCGACCCGACCGTATATCAAGCAAACGATCAATTGCCTTTCAGCCAATTCCACAACCAATAAACTGTCCTCATACAACGTCCTTCAGACCCTGTCTCATTACCCATCTCTTCACCTCCGGAATACGTATAATTGACAAGGAGGTCACATCGTCCGAAGATCAGGTGCGACGGATTGTTCCAGATCTGGACACATACGACCCTGGGGATGGAGTCAGAAAAAGTGCGCTCCACCGTAAGTGACTTTGCATCTTTCGGATCATATCTCAGTCTTATCTGTTCGCCCTCCAACTTGAAGGTTTTTCCTTTCCTCACCTCAACGATGCATACAGCACCTGGAGCTATTTCCGTTTTAGTATCCTTAAGCTTCATGATATCTATAGTAAATGACTCTCCGACTGTCGCATTCCGATTAGCATTGAAATCGAGACTATAGATATGCTCCCAAGCCTCAGTGATCTCTTTCTCGGACGGACTCCAAGTCCCCCTAACTTCAGCGGATAATCCAGATACTTCCTTCGGAACCTCCGAAGGTGTACCATATACTGTTATCTGGAAAGACGCACTGTCCAGCGCTCTATCGGAGCCGAACTTGCGGAGCTCTACCCGGACTCTTTTTGTTCCCACGGAATCGAACCTCAACATGATTTTTTTTGCACGAGGGTCGTCCGAATAACCGATCTTACCGATCTGTTTGTCTCCTTCATAGAAATAGTAGAAGGCATTTTTCCAGTCAGAATAAGAACCGTTCAGATAAACCGGAAATTCTTTTCCGACAACTGCGCTCTCTTGGCAAGTGACTTTTATCTGCGCCCTGGTCGACTCCTTCGTGTTTTTTACCTCAAACACGAAATTGTCTTGCTCAAGATATCCGATATCATCAGTCACTGTCAAGTTGACGGCATAGACACCGTTCCCGAAGGTCTTGGTAACGCCATTTCCCTTGAAGCTATCCTTATCATGGATTTCTCCGCCGGAAATATTCCAGCTGATGGCCATGCCTCGAAGTTCCGCCTCTTCCTCCGTTATACCGAAGTCGATTAAAAACTTCACACGACCCTCGTCCACTTGAGATGCAGGGCTCAGGACTTCTATGTGAGGTACGCTGGGTTTAAGAATCCTGAAACTGGCACGTTCCTGGTCTCGCGGGAGACTTTCACTATTCATCCTCATATTGAGACTGATATTGGTATTACTATCTGCCATCTTTTTCGTCCGGAACAAGAATTCGCATGTTCCGCCATCATATTCTTGAGAAACAAGATCGAATCTTGTTTCCTCAAAGAAAGGTTCGATATCATAATACCTTTCCTTGGTCTTCTTATCGTAGGCATTCTCCGAAACCTTTACGGTCATCAGGATGTCTTGCTCGCCGGTAAAGACCGTAAAGGTCTTGTCCTGCGCATCTTGTGCGCGATTTTCTCCTATTCCCACCCTCATGTCTATTATTCCCGATTCGACCGCCTTGGCAGCCGAGACAGGACAGAAATAAAAAAGAGGGACGAGGAGAAAGAAAACAATTATTGTCAAAGATCCGTTTATTTTGTTCATTACAATCTACCCCTGTATTTCTGTTTTTTATTGTGTCTTGTAGTCAAGTATATCATATTTTTTGGTTTTTGTCAATGTTTTTGGACGTGAATATCTGAGTCGACCTAGTCAATCCGATGAACTCAATATCCCGAAATAAATACCGCCTCTTGTCATTCTGGTAAGACATGAATCTCGAAACTATCCGAATTGATCCTAAAAACCCCATATATCGCGATAAGACCTTCCTTTTGTCATCCCGACCGGAGCGGTAGCGAAGCGGAGGGATCCCTACATTACCGCTTATCTTGCCCATTATCGTATAATCTTATTTTGAGAGAGGGATTCCTCGGTACGTCCGAAGCCTGCTCCGGACCTGATCAAGGCGGCTCGGGATGACAAGAAATCTGATTTCGAGATTCACGTCGCAAGAGTCCCTTAATTACAGCTTATCCGGCCTACTATCGTATAGTTTCATCCTAAAAGAAGGATTCCGGGGCACGCCTTGAATAGCCTTCCCCGCACCTATCCTGGAAATAATTCCGAAAGGATGGCAATCCGTGAGAAGACTTGGATATGCTTTATCTCATGCTCCATTCCGCATAGTATCAGGATTCTTCGGCCCTGCCTCAAAATGACAGATGTTCCTTGTTTCCATCTATTGAGAGTCAGAGCACGGCAGTGCCGAGGTGTGTTGCACAAAACCAAAAGGAGCGGGTCCGAAGACCTCGCTCCTACAATAAACACCTTTGGAGTATCTGATACTCAGATTGCCACGCTCTTTTTCTTGCGCCTGCGAAGCCGCACCAGTCCGTAGACTCCCAACACGATCGCGCCTCCGCCTATTACCGCGAACTTCCAGGCATTCTTCTCGCTGTCGCTAGTCTCCCGGAGCGGCCGTTCAGACACACTCTTGGAGCGGATGGAAGCGAGGTTCGCTGAATTGCTGATACTGTCGATGAGATTGGCAAAGAATATCTCATTGTCCGAAATCGGTTCCATGAAAGCCGGCGAGACAAAATCGCTATCCCCTATCACTATCACCTCTCCGTCTCCGTCCTTCGCCGTCGAGATTGCCGCGAGCGTCCGCTTGCTGCCATTAAGATAAGAGCGGCTGATGAGCGGCGAGATATCTATGCTACCCGTGGCAAGCTCTCCGCTTCCGGTCGTGGTGATGAGATCCTTCACTTCATAACCCTCCTTATCTTCCCGCTTAAGAGAAGATACCCAGAGAAAAGTAAGCGCTTCAATCCGGGAAAGCGACGGATGCTCGCTGAAATTATCCTTGACCGCCTTCACCCAATAAGGATATTCGATGAAATAGTAAGGGATGAAAGCGTGCGATTTGTCATAGACCAGATCGCTGTTTATCTCAATACCGTATCTCTTCGTAAAATCGTTGAGATTGTTAGCGACTTCCATCGCAGTGAAGCTGAGCGAGGAGTCGATATTTATCTTCTCCGAAAGGACCACTGCCTTGCCGCCGCCTGCGACGTATTCGTCCAATACCGCGATTTCCTCCGCTGCGAGATCCGAAGTCGGCTGGACTACCACGAGCGTCTTCGGCCCGACGAACTCCTTTTCTGCCTGCGTGACGGAAGCGTCCGCGCTAGCCGCCTCACTCACATAGAAGCCCTTCTTTCCTTCTTCCGTGGAGATGCTCACGTTCTTTATCGCATAAGACTTCGCAAGGTCCGCCGTGGAAAGGCTCCGTTCCCCGTGTCCGGTCAGGAACGCAATCGTTTCCTTACTCTCTTGGGAAACCGAATAGACCGCCGAGACGAGATCGTACTCAAAGCTGTCGAGCGAGGTGACGCTGGCTAGCGCCTCCGTCTTCTCGCTATCTCCTTCGCCGGACGAGACTACCGCCCCGAAGAAGAAATTCTTGATCTCATATTTGTCCTTTGCAAGCACCTGGCTCTGCATCTGCACGACCCCTTTGCCCGCCAGCTCCTGCGCCGTCTCGGTGCTGCTGTCCGGACTTTCATATCTTACAGTCAGCTTTCCCCGAGAGATATCCTGATACTGGTTGAGAACATCTTCGACTTGGGTCCGGAAAAGGAGAAGCTCCGAAGGCAAATCCTCGGAAATATAGAAAGTTACTGCCACCGGATTTTCCAGCTTGCCCAAAAGTTCCCGCGATGCATCCGATGCGGTATATATCTGGTCTTCTGTAAGGTCGACATAAAATGAACTCTGGGACGCGAGATAATTTACCGCCACCAGGAAAGCCAGGAAGATCAGCGCGGACGCCTTCGATGTTTTTAGAAACGGCGTTTTTCCAGAAGGCTTATTTTCCTCATCTTTGGCTCTTTTAAGCTTTAATTTCGGAAGTTTTTTCATAGGATTTATCGCGTTATTGACAAATTTAATAATTTATGCTATTGTTCAAATAAGTAGTGGGGGAATTGAATATAGAACAGAGACACGATTTCGCATTAAAGATTCTCGGTATCTTGGTATGGTTATATCATAAGATATGTCATGCTTTTGATGTAGCAGTCGTCTGCAGGATATACCTCAGAAAAATTCGAGTGGAAATCTGGAGGATCATACGGGGTCTTCCCGCAGAAAAAGATATCTACGAGAGAATCGAAGCAAAGATATTGAAGACCTGAACTACAGGTCCTTCTTTTTTTATTTTCAAAAATCACTTCCACTTCCTCTCCTTGATCGCCTGCGTGTTGAGAAAAAGAAAGAAGATTATCACCGAGAGATAATAGACGAAATCCTTGAGCGAAAGAACTCCGCGGAGCATCGAATTGAAATGCGTGGAAAGACTAAGCTCCTTTCCGACTGCCGCCGCGGATGCCGGCACCATCCCCGTAACGTAGGCGCTTCCGCAGATATAGAAGAAGAATATCACCACGAGTGCCATAAGGAACGCGGTGATCTGATTTTTCGTGACCGAAGACACCCAGAGCCCGATAGCGATGTAGGCCGCGCCCAGAAAGAGCGTTCCCATATATCCGGCATAGATCAGTCCCCGGTCGGGCGCGCCGAGCTTCCCCAGCATGTACGGGATGACGAGAGTGAACGCGAGCAGTATGGCAAGGAACGAAAAAGCCGCCAGGAATTTTCCCAGCGCGGCTTGCCTGTTCTCGAGCGGGAGCGTCAGCAGTACTTCGGCCGTACCGCTCCTCTTTTCTTCCGCCCAGGAAGACATGGTGACGGCCGGCAAGATGAAAAGCAAAATGACAGGCATGAGCGCGAAGAAATTGCGCATCGTGGCCTGGCCATTCACGAAGAAGCTCTGCATGAAAAGGTATCCGCTCGCTGTCAGGAATACGCCAGCCACCAGATATCCCAGCGGGGAATTGAAATAGGAATTGATTTCCTTCTTCCCAAGAATGATAGTTCTATTCATTTCCTTGATCGGTTAGCTTGATAAATATATCCTCCAGGCTCGTTTCCTCTTTTTCCAATCCGAGAAGGCCGGCGCCGCTCCCCACCACCTCTTCGGCGACTCGGGCGCGGATATCGCTTCCCTTCTCAACCTCGAGGATGATCTTCCCCTCCTCATCTCTTACCGCGATCACTCCGGATAATCCTTGCAGCTTTTCCAGAAGTCCGGACGACTTTTTCTCCGTCTCTATCCGGATAAAGGAATTCCCTCTCGCTTCCTCTTCCAGCGTCTGGGGATCGCCGTCCGCCGCGATCTTCCCCCTGTTTATGATTACGACCCGCGAACAGGTCGAACGCACTTCGGAGAGGATATGGCTCGAAAGGATCACAGTCCGGTCCTTGCCGATTTCCTTGATGAGGTCGCGGATCTCGATACGCTGCTTCGGATCCAGCCCGGTAGTCGGCTCATCAAGGATGATGATCCGAGGACCGTGGATAAGCGCCTGCGCGATGCCTACCCGCTGCCGATACCCTTTGGAAAGAGTGCCTATCTCGGCGTTCCTCTTTTCCGAAAGGGCGCATTTCTTCACGACTTCGTCCACTTTGCCCGCAATATCCGCCTCCGCGATACCCTGCATCTTGCCGATGAATTCCAGATATTCCCCTACCAGCATATCTTCATAAAGCGGCGCCTGCTCCGGCAGATAGCCGATTCTGCTCTTTATCTTCTGCTCCATGAGCGGATTTTGGGCGTCCATTCCTTCGATTTCCACCCGGCCTGCCGTGGGCGGCAAGTATGAAACCAGGATACGCAGCAGCGTGGTCTTGCCCGCGCCGTTCGGACCCAGAAGGCCCACGACTTCCCCTTCCCGGAGTTCCAGAGATACGTCATCCAGAGCGACAAAATCCCTGTATTTTTTCGTAAGATGTTCGATTTTTATCATTGCTTTTACAGATTACTTCTAAAATATCTCAATTGCGCTTGGCCAGATGGTTCAGTTCCTTATTCATGTTCTCGAGCACCTGCATATAATAGTTGAGGAAGAAACTGTGGATGTTGTGCCATTTCTTTTCCCGATACATCTGCTCTATTCCCAGACGGCGCAGCTTGGCATAGAATTCGTCGTCCTCCTTGTGCCCCACGATCGATTCCAGCGCCCGATCCAGCTGCCGGAAGCCGTAGAAATTATAATCCACCCCGACCTTGCGCGAATTCAGGAAGAGGAGCAGATGCGCCAAGGGCATATCCTCCTTTCCTTCTTCTATATCCACCAAGATCTCCCGAGCTTCCTCCCTGCCGTACCCATGGTCTCCTACTTGCGTATCGACATTCCTGATTATTTCCAGCAGGCTCTTGCACAGCTCAAAGAATATATCCCGATCATCTATCGAATGCGTCTGGGTTATCAGGAGATAATTCTCCGGAAAGATCCGGAAGCCGAATTCCTGGCTGGCAATAGCCCTATTGTTTATCAGCGCCCGAAGGAGGCCTATCTTGAGTATGGCATCAATATTGCTATACACGGTATTTTCCGGAGCGTCCGACTGGAAAGCGCCGATCTTCCTCCCGAGATTTTCCAGCACCTTCCTAGCCTCCGCGCCACCTTTCTCCATGATGAGCTTCTTCATTTTCTTGGTATTTTCCGCCTTGCAGAGAATGAGCTCCCAGGCGAGGCTGGTTTCCAATGTAGTGTCTTGGATTTTTTCAGAATAATTGTCGATAAGATAACTTATCTGCTTTTCCGGATCTGCCTCAAAAAGATAAGTCAAAACCAGCGCCTGCTCTCCGCGGCTGGTAGATTTGCTAAAGATGAGCTGGCGCAACCTGTCCTCGTATCGGCCGATAAGATCCCTTCTCCGGAGATAAGAAAGAAGGCACCCCAAACCAATCCCGTTCAGATTAAAATCCTTACGGAATTCGGGGTCCGTGCATGAATCCAGATACATGCCCGCCATCCTGTTGGCGGTATTGCTGGAATAGTTTTTTTCCGCCATAAAGAATAACACCATCGGAATGTGCTCTTTTTGCATCTCATAATTATCCAGAAGCTCATTCAGCCTTTTGCCCAGATTAAGATAGTCCAGGCGAGAAAGCTCCCAGAGAAAATAGTAGCCTATGGAAGAAAGCTTGTATTTCCTGTATCCGTCCAAGATAGGATACACGAAAATGCTATCCCCCGATTCCCCCATATACTCCAAGATATCATATATGTCATGCTCGTTTTTGGCGTTGTACAATTCCGAGATAAGTTTGGAATTCTCCTCTGATAGCATAATTTACCGTTATGGTTCGACGATTCACTCCCTCTCCTGAATACAAAAAATGCAAAATAAGCCAAATTTTGCTTTTATCCCCCTTTTTTCTCTGCAGCGGTACCGACAAATCCTACGCCGCAAGTTTTGTTTTTATCTCTCCGATCTTTTGCCCATATTCTGGAATCATTTATTCTTCTTATATTATCTTACATTTTTACAAATAAATCAAAGGAGTGAGCGGCCATTTATCCCCAGGTGCCTCAGGAGTATCCAAGAAAGTATGGCTTTTACGGAAATCTCGAAAAGAGACGGCTTTTTCTGGCTTGTATGAAGGGTTTTCATCCGATCAGATGAGTTTCTGACCAGAGAACCTATGAGGATGAGCGGAAGACTACGGCTTCTCCTTGAGAATATCCCGGATTTCCATAAGAAGCTTCTCTTCCGCACCCGGCACCGGCTCCGCAGCAGGCTTTTCCTGTTCGGCTTTCTTGGTGATCCGGTTGGAGAATTTCACCACCGAAAAGACCGCAAAAGCGATAAGAAGGAAATCCACCACATTCTGCAGGAAGGCACCGTAGGCGATGGCGACCTCCGCCGCCGTTCCCGAGGCTTCCACAAGTACTAGCTTGAGATTGCGGAAATCTACGCTTCCCAGAAGAAGCCCGATGGGAGGCATAAGGATGTCATTCACGAAAGAGGAAACGATCTTCCCGAATGCGCCGCCGATGACGACTGCGACCGCCAGATCCAGGACATTCCCTTTGATAGCGAACTGCTTGAATTCTTCTACGATTTTCATATTTTTTCCATGATGTAATTAATATCGCGATGACGGAACGAGGACTCAGATCAGAGGCTCTCCGCCGGCGTAATAATCGAGTTCGGTCTGGTTGACATCGATGACATGATCCCAATCGAAATTATACCTGTCGAACACGGTCGCATTCAGGATCTTGCGCTTGCTACGACCTTCGACGAGATAGATATCGGCAGAACCTTTCAGCCGGATCAGGTTAGTGACGGGATAGGAAGCCATTTCCAATCTCGAGATGATCTGCACATCTTCCATCCTGTCTCCGTAAGAATTGAATATTTCCAATGTAGGGATGAACTTGCGGATGCCATCCGTAAGGTAATAGACCTCCGGCTCCTTGCTGGCGCGGATAAGGAATGCGGTCTTGTATTTATCTATCACGGCCTGACTCACGTCTTTGACATCGCTCCACGAGAAACCATAATCCTGAAAGATTACCGGATTGGGAATGTGACGCTTGATGCCGCTTACCACCAGATAGATCTTGGTATCCCCCGAAAGCCGGATGAGATTGTCTTCATAATCGGGAATCTTGCCTAGCTCGGCATCAGAAAGGATCTTGATATTCGTCCAGGCATAGCCTAACTGCTCGAACACTTCCGGGGTAGGAATCCATTTTTTCTTCCCGCCGATCATGACATACACTTTGGAAGATGCGGCGGTCTTCATGAGCGTCCCATCGCCGCTCGCAGGAACGGACGGGATCGTAGGAGCAGTCGGATTGGTTACCGTGCTCTTGTAAGTAGCCGTAAGACTGAGATTGCTCTTGGGAATAGTCACGGTAGCCGTAGCGGAGGTAGTGCCGGAGATGTACGAAGTGTCCCCTGTCCAGCGGTAAAAGACCTTGCCGGACGCCGGAGCATTGGCTTTGACAGTGACTTTCTCTCCCGGCATATAAGTCCCTGAGCCAGTGCCGCCTACGACCGTAAGCTTGTAGAGTATGGCGCCGTTATCCTTATAAGAGGCCGCCACAGTGATGTTGCCTTCCGGCATAGTCACCCTGGTGCTTGATGCGTAAAAATCATGGACGAAACCTATATCGCCTGTCCATTGATCAAAATCCTTCCCGTAAGCCGGGGTATTGGCCGATACAGGAACCTCGGTGCCCACTTCATAGGTCCCGGAGCCGGTGCCGCCCGTCACAGTAAGAGTGTACTTGCCGAGCGTCTGATCCTTATACCTCGCTATCAGCTCGATATCCCGCGACGGCATGGTGACCGTAGTGGTGACGGAATAAAAGCTGGATACGCATTCCACGTTTCCCGACCAGCGGTCGAACACTTTGCCCGACGGCGGCTCCTCGGCGGATATGGTCACCTTGGCACCGATAGCATATTCTCCGGAGCCAGTGCCGTCCGTGACATCCAGCGTGTACTTGAGATCAGAGGCTTTGTAGGTCGCGATCAATACCACATCGCTTTCCGGGACCGTGATGATCGTGCTGGGATCATAGATATCGAATACATAGCTTATGCTCCCGGCCCACTTGTCGAAGACCTGCCCCGCGGGGGCCGCGTCGGCGATGACAGCCACGTCCGTACCGGCGGCATAGAAACCCGAACCGCTGCCATGCGATACCTCCAGATAATATTCCGCCGCCGAAGCGGGGAGAGCCGTAGAGAAGAATAAGACGAAAGAAAGCGCGAGATATTTCGATACCCTCATTGTCGTATAAGATAGAAATAAACCTGACCTCCTATTTGCCGCTATTATAACATGGAGGGGCGCGGGAGTCTATCGGAGGACGGCGGCATTCCGCTCCGGATCCGTTCGCGAGACTTCAAAAATCCGACTCTGCGGCCGGACGATAAAAGCACCGCGTCCCGGCAGTTCACCCCGCTGCACGCTTGTTCCTTGCCAGCATGAATCCCAGCCCCTTCTCGAAGCGCGACGGGAAGGTCTCTACACTGAATCCTTGGCTGCGGAAAATCTTCTCCAGTTCACGCCGGCTACGCCCTCCGTACTCATGATACTCGAGGATAAGCGCATGGATGCGCAAGAAATCTTCGGGTGTCATGCTCTCGAAGACTTCGTATTCCCCGCCCTCGATATCCATCTTCATGAGCCCGACGGCATCCAGATGTTCACTCCGGAGGAAATCCGAAAGCGAGACTGCCGACACCTTCTCATACCGCTCCGCCGCGGAGGCAGTGCCAGTACCGGTACGAAGGCAGTGGTTGATGCTATCCGCCGCGATAGCAAGCTCACGCTTTTCCGTCACTGCGGCAAGTGCGGTTTTCATTGTCCGGACATTATCCAGCCTGTTTTTGGAAATATTCCGAAGAAGCAGGGCGAAATTCTCCTTTTCCGGCTCTAAGGCATATATCTTTGCATCCGGATTTAGAGCCGACGCATAAAGCGAAAAGATGCCGATATGCGCGCCTGCATCCACGATAGGCAGCATCGATTTCCGGATGATATCTTCCGCCGCCTTGTACTCGCGCCACCTGAATATCTCTGCCACCACGCTCTCATCCGCGTCCGGCCGGAGACAGATATCGAATTTCCTGCCTTCGAAAACCACCTTCTCCGATAATATCCTTTCCTTTTTTCCCGTCCTCATGATTTTTCTATTATCTTCTCCATATATCCCCGCATCAATCCGCTATTTGGAATAGAACAACTGATCCCTCCTTGCCATCACCTCTTTGATTGCCGTATAAGAAGCTTTCGCCGTATAATCCCCTTTCAGTATCCCGCCCCGATCGCCCTTGCTATCGGCCAGATTCCCCACAACTGCGCCGGAAAAGCCGTTGGTATCCGCAAGATAGAGAGAATACAGCAGGAAATCTTCCTGCCTGGCGGCATCATCGCCGAAATCCGCGCGTATATTTCCCATCCATACTCTGCCATCCCAATGATACTTCTTTTTCAGCGCCAGGAGATCGTCTATCCCCTTTTCCAGCTCCTTGATATCCCGGACACTTATCGAAAAGACATCGATAGAGATATCATTGCTTCCCAATGCCGCTTCGGCGAACCCCGACCCCCCCGATCCTTCTTTGTCGGAGGATAATGCCCCTTCCAACATGACATTCGTCGAGAAGCTGATCTGTTTGGCAGCAAGTCCCACTTCCTTGGCATAATCGAACCACTCCCCGGCAGTCTTTTCGGAATCCACTTGCCGGCCGATATCCGAAGGGCATCCGGGCAATATCAGGAGATACTCCGGCTTGTATCTCCCCATGAGGAAAACCACGTCTTCGCGGTACCCATTTTTGAATTCTTCCCAGTCCGCCTTCCCTTTGTCTCTACCCGCCCCGGACCAGGACTCCCTCCCCTGATACGCCAGGATTACCGCCATCTTTTTCCCCCGGATATGATCCATTACCTCGTCCAATTTCTCCCGTTCACCCGCGTCTTCCAGATTATTCTTTTCCAGATCAAGCCGCACAGCATCTGCGCCGAGCTCGAGAATGAGGTCGATCTGCTTTTTCGCAGCGTCCGTATCGACGGATGCGCCTTTCCCGCTTCCCATCTGATAAGAAGCGGCATCTACCGTCGCCCCGAAAACGATCTCCTTCGCGAACGGCACGCTTCCGGAATCCAGTTCCGGAATCATCGGTTCGTCGAACTTCCTATAGACGAAGAAGGCGAGGATGATACACAGCAAGATGATTGCCAGATGGATATCTTTTTGGATTCTGCTCTTCATGGCTGTTATTTTTTCAGATTAAAGATAAGAGAATTGCCGCCGGATACGACACGGGCTATGGAAAGTCATTTCCCGCTGTCGATGCTGCGATAGTAAAAAAGCTTGATGATTTCGGAAATCAGGAAATAGACTGCGACGATGATGATATCCAGGATAATATAATGGGAGTCGAGCGCGATAAAACCGAATACTTCCTGACCGAGCCAGGTGAAAGGCAGAGTGATGGCTGCCAATGCCGCCGCCAAGGAGAGCCAGAGGAGGGCGGCAGAAGGACGCACTGCCCGGAAGAACGGACCGCGGGTGCGGATCGAAAAGACGAAAGCGAGCTCGGTAAGAATGCTGCCGATGAACCAGTTGGTCCGCAGCATCTCCGGCGAGATCCGATAATAGAGGCCGAAGAACAGGAAGTCGAATACGGAACTGACCACGCCCAAGATGGAAGCGATGAGTACGATATCCTTGACCTCGTATTTGCGCGGGGTCCTAAGCTCCGTATCATCCACCTTGTCCGAACTCACCGCGATCATAGGAAAATCAGAGAGCAGGTTGATGAGCAGGATCTGGAGCGGCAACATGGGCAGATAATCGATGAAGAGGGTCGCCGACGCCACAGCGAAGAAATTACCGAAATTGGAGGTGAGGGTGGATTTGATATATTTGGTCGTATTGGCAAAGACCGTCCGGCCTTCCTTGATGCCGTCGACGATCACGCCAAGGCTCTTGTCGAGAAGGATGATGTCCGCCGATTCGCGGGCGATGTCCGACGCTCCATTGACCACCACCGACACCCCGGCCACTTTCAGCGCCGGTGCGTCGTTGATACCCTCACCCAGGAATCCGACCTGGTATTTTTCCTGCAGCTCCTTGACGATGGCATACTTCTGCTCCGGCGTCATACGGGCGATGACCGCATATCTGAGGAGCGCCGCCTCGCGCTGCTTAGGCGACATCGTATCCAGCTCGGCTGCCGTGATTACCTCTTCCGGCGAGACGCTGAGGCCGATCTCATACGCGACCGCCCCGGCTACCTCCGGACTATCCCCCGTGAGTATCTTGATATCCACCCCCAGCTTCTGCGCGTCCTTGATAGCCGCATAAGTACTCTTCTTGACCGGATCGACAAAGGAGATCACGCCCAAGAACTCGAACCCGTCGATCTGACTGCGCGCTTCCGTTTCCAGATCTTCCACCGCGGGAGATATATTCTTCTTGGCGACAGCGAGGACGCGATGGCCCGCCAACCCCTCCTGCTTTATCCAGTAAGAGATTTCCATCTCCTGTTTCTTGGACAAACCGGTGCAGTACTCCAGGATCCGCTCCGGCGCGCCGCGATATATAAGCTCACGGACGCCTTCGCCCTCCACCATGACCTCATTCTTCTTTTTCTTCGGATTGAAGGACTCCTCATAGACGCGTCTGAATATTCCCAACCCCTTCCTCTTCTCCGCTGATAGTCTCTTCCAGATGGCGATATCGAAAGGTTCCGTCTTCTTTTTCTTGATATCGGATGCACCCAGATTAGCGTAGAGGAGAAGCTTATCCGTATCCGGGCTCCATATCTCCGCTACCGTAAGCGAGTTCTCGGTGAGCGTGCCCGTCTTGTCGGTACAGATGACTTCGACTCCGCCCAGGTCCTCCACTGCCGAGAGTCTCTTCACGATCACTTTCTTCTTCGCCAGCACGCGCGCGCTATGCGAGAGCGAGAAAGTCGTCACCAGCGGCAACGCCTCGGGAATCACCCCGACCGTAAGCGCGATGGAAAAGATAAGCAGTTCCGTGATATCAAAAGTCCCGGCGCGCAAGACTGCATTGGCAAAAAAGACCAAAGCGAGCGTGACCGCGATGAGCCGGAGGATGAAAGAAGAGAAATCGTCTATGCCTTTCTCAAAATTGCTCATGCTCTTGGTGGCCGAAGCGAGGCGCGCGATATTTCCCATCGCAGTCGCCTTGCCCGTCTTCACTACTACCGCTTTGGCCGTACCGTCGACTATCGCCGTCCCGCCCATGCCGATATTCTCCGCCTCGAAAAAGCTCCCCGCCGCTTCCTGGCGCACCTCGCTTGTCTTATGTGCCGGCGCCGACTCTCCCGTGATCACGGATTCATCCGCCTTGAAATTTTCTGTCTTAAGAAAGCGGACATCCGCGGGGATCTTGTCCCCCGTCTCAAGGAAGATGATATCTCCCGCCACCAGATCCGTGGAATCGACCAAGGTGATCTTGCCGTCGCGCAGCGTCTTAGCCTTCATCACGACGAATTCTTTGAGAAGCTCTATCGTCCTCTCCGAACGATATTCCTGGAAGAATCCCAAAAAGACATTGATCGCAAGGAAGATGGCAATCATCAGGCTATCAGTCCCTTCGCCCAAACAAAAAGCCAGTGCTGCCGCCCCGATCAGGAGATAGATAAAAGCGGACTTAAACTGGCGCATGAATACTTCCTGCCATCGGAGCCGTTTTTCCAAAAGCGCATTGGGACCGTCCTTTTCCAGTCGTGCAGCGGCTTCATGGGCCAAAAGCCCCTTTTCTCCGTCCGTCTTGAATTCCGAAAGGATATCCTCCGCCTGCTTGGCGCTATACGAAAAAACTTCCATCTTATTTCGTAAGATTACGAATTAACTTAGCAAGATAATACACTTCAATAATCCCACGTTATCCCTCTCGTGTCAAAGGGGGCAAATCAGGAAATGACAAAATAATACCTGTCATTGTGAGAAGGTACTCCGACGCGGCAATCCCGTGAGAAAATTCATCCTTGCTTTATCCTATGCTCTATTCGCTAGGAATACAAAATCTTATTTCCCCGGGGTTACCTTAACAGAAGACATTACTGCTCCTTAGAAAGTCATTGCATGAACATAATATAATAATCGCATGGTATTATTCCCAGATTCCCGTCTTCACGGGGATGAAAAATACAGCGGGAGCAGGTTCAAACCTGCTCCCGCATGGAATTATCAATTGTCAATCATCTTTACCAGCTTCCGCCGCCGCCGCCTCCGAAACCGCCGCCGGAAAATCCGCCGCCGCCCATGCCGCTTGAGCCGGATGCCGCAGTCGCGGCAGAAGCGCGGAAATCGCTACTGAAACTATCGAGGCTATTCACGAAATAGAGCGCTGTGAAGTTATCAAATCCCCGCGAATCCTGATACCAGGAAGGATTAGTACGCAAGATGCCTTCGAACTGTCTGGCCCATTCTTTTTCCACCCCCAGGACGATCGCGTACGGAAGCATCTTCTCAAACTGCTCCGGATCCTTCTCTGGCGCGTTGTGGAATTTGAGACGGTCCTTTTCCGCAACGCTCAAGTATTCCTTGAGCCCAAGGACCTTCTCCCGGAGAAGGACTCCTTCTTTGGTCTTTTGCGGCATATAATAGGAAAAGACGCCCGCGATTCCCAGCGATACGATAAAGCTGAGAGCGGCATAGGCACCAGGCTCCGAACCGGTCACCGCAAGGACGAGAGCAAAGACGACTACCAGGACGCCGAAATACAGCGCAAAATATTTCACTCGGGCTTCCGACGGATTGCCTACGAAATATCCCTTCTTGGAGACGGAGCCGTAGACTTCCTTGGTAAAATTATTGTACTTCTCATAGAATGTCGTCTTGAGATCGGAGAGCTCGACCTTGTCCTTTTCTCCGAATATCCCGGACAGTATGATTTTCTCATGCTTGCTTAGATCATCGCCCGCTTCTTTCAGTTTCTCGAAAGTATAGTCCACGCTCTTTATGATCAGCACTTTCTTTTCCTCGCGCCTGATCCGAAGATATCCTTTCACCGCCAGTTCAATGATTTCCGCCGTAAGCTGTTTCTGTCCGCAGTTCTCATCCACTATCGTCCCGGCCTCCGCCGGTGTGACCTGATCCGGCACATCGAATTCAGCGATGATAGTTTCCCGCCCCTTGGGATCCCTGCCCTGCGTACTCCAGACATAGAAGGCCGCAATCAGCATGAAGAGGGGTATGAAAAGAACCAGATTATCCGAAAGGGCGTTCCGGAGGATTTCCGCCCGGGTCGGTTGGTAGACCGTTCCCTTAGGCATCCCCGCGACGAATGTGAGCCCCTCGCCCGCGGACAGATTTCGCGCGATGAAATCCGCACCAGACGCGAAACCATCTGCTCCTCCCGGAAAATACTCCGCCAATGCGCATGCTGTCTGGCTGCCGATTCCGCCGGCATAACACACAATGACCGCTTCCTCCTTCTTGAGGTCTTCCGGATAATAGACCCTTGCGCTCGCCTTGCCGATCGGCACTACGAATCCGTTTCCGGTCACGTTCCAGTAGAGTTCGTCATATGTATCGAAATAATTGATGACCCGCTCCATCCGGTAGCTGATGATATATGTCTTCACGCCCGAGACGAGGACATCCGCGCTGCCGATCTTTATCTCCTTGTTGTTCCCGCTGTCCGCTACCGCGAATTCGTACGCGACTCCATTCTCATCCGCTACCTTGATATCGCGCATGCGCACGCTGAAGTTCCCGCCTCGTGCCACATACCGCACGGGGATATAGCGATAGATGCCGTGCTTTTCTTGATTGCCGAAATCATACCGGATATTCTCCGTGATATCCACGCTGGCATCGGCTCGTATCCGTATTTCCGCGTCAAAGCTGTCAATCCTCTCTTCCGCGGCGAGCGCAACGCCGGTTCCGCCCCAGAGGATCAAGACTACGGCAAAAGAAGAAATGACTGTCCGTAACCTTTTAATCCTTATCCGCATATAGTTGATTTAAGGTCATAAAATATACCTTAATATTCCCATTTTACATAAAAGATGTCAAAGGATTAAAACGCGGATTGCAGAACTATCCGGATTGATCCTCTGGGGCGATAAATCCATAATTTTGTCATCCCCCGACCCCGGCTTCGGGCAAGCCCCGTAGGGATACATGGATTGGGAAACTGTCTTTATCGATCCACTTAGCCTTCATTATTGTGATAGATCCATCCTTTTGTCATTCTAGTAAGAATCCCTTCGCCTCTCCTATCGCGCATGAACTTGTCTAAGGTACCCCTATGGGATGAGAAGATGGAAGCTAAATGGTCCGATAAGATTATATTCCGCCATCCATGTTTGTAATGCGGGGATATCGAAAATAACCTGATTCTTCATCAACCTAATCATTCCGATAAACCCTATATCCCGTCCTACTATTTGTCATCCTGAGAGGAGCGGTAGCGGAGCCGAAGGATCCCTTTACTACCGCTTATCTTGCCTATCATCGTATAGTTCTATCCTGAGAGAGATTCCTGTATCCTGCTCGCAGTGGAAATAAACCTGATTTCGATATTCACATCCCCATAGAATAAAAAAATGCCTCCTCCATACGGATTCGGCATATACATCATTCATCTTATCTTTTATCTTTTTTATCTTATCTTCAATCTTTCAAGCAACACCAATCTATCGTCGATTTCCGGATGATCGTCCTGGAAAAAAGTGTGCCAGAAGAATTTCCGGCATTTTCCCCGCATGAAAGGAGGATCTGTCTTTATAAGCGCATCCCGGAGAGCATCGGCTTCGCCCGTCCACACGACGCTATGGGCGTCCGCACAAAATTTCCGCTGACGCATGGCGAAAATCAGCATCCTGCTTCCCAGATAGGCCATCGCCCAGACCCACGGATAGACGGATGAAAGGAGCATCCCGCTTGCCGACAATCCGAGAAAGAGAAGGAGTATCCCCGCCAGGATGCTGCATGTGATATACACTCCGAAAATCAGGAAGACCATGCTAAGCGCCGCAATCAGCGACATGGCCTTCCTGTCTTCCCTAAGATGCGCGATTTCATGCGCAATCACCGCTTACAGTCCTTTCTTGTCCAATGCCTGGACAGTTTTTTCATGGACTCCGATCATTCCCTCCGGGAGGAAACCATTATGAAGGGCGTAAGCGTGTATTAATCTCTCTTTCTCCAGCTTGCACAAAGGGCGCACTAGGATTCCGGCTCGTCCGGAAATATCTTCTACGATATCCCATATGCACAGGGCTTCCTACCCCGATCTTTCCGCCTCTTTCCGATCCTTGATGGCCCCTTGGCAGTTCCAAAGCGTCATGCGCCGCACGTCTATCAGGTAATTCCTGAGTTGATATAAGACAGTCAAGAGCGAGATCATGAGGAATATCAAGAGCCCAAAACCGAAATCGATTTCCCTTTCCTCGTATATGACAATTCCCATAACGATCCATGCCGAAAGAAGGATTGCCGCGCATACCCAGGTATAAAGCTTACCCTTGAAGATCGTCCACTCAGCATACGGCACATCTATGTTTTTTTCATTTTCCGTTATTCAGAATACCTCTTGTTTTTTGTTTATCCGATACTTCTATTTTTTATTGAAGCATTTTATAAGTATAGGCGCGGGAAGCTAATCAGTCAATCCGGAAAGACGATAAACAAACCACAAAAGCCATGCTAAAAATAGAAATACTAAAATGAAAATTTTAGTATTTCTATTTTTTCAAACTATTTATTTAGAATTCACGGGATTTCCCGTCCGAGGAACAATTAGATTTTTACTAAAAAATAGGATTTCCTTCCCTTCCCTTATTTCATAAGCAGTATGGAAAAAGGAATATTCTTTCTTTTTAACGCTTGAATACATCTTCCTTATTTCAGAAACGTTATCATAAGAAACAATCCATTTGATGTTCTTAATTCCTTTGATTTTTTTGCTAACCGCCTCGTGGTCTTCGCATTTATAATGGCTCATATATAAAGATGGGCCTTTTAGATAATAAGGCGGATCAAAATAAAAGATCGTATTATCTTTGTCTATTTCTTTCTTTTTTCTAATAATTTCTACCAGTTCCAATGCATCAAGATTGTAAAGGTGAACTCTATCACTATATTTCCCGATAGATTTTATTTTCTTAATCAAAACATCCTTATTAAATCGACAATCCATCTTATAATCACCGTCTTGTTTTATGCCACCAATTATACCGCCATCAATAATGCCCGATCGATTAGTACGGTTTAGAAAAAATATCGCAAAACCTAAATCAAACAAAGAGACTTTTCCTTTATTTTTATAAATCTGCTTGCACTCCCTCCACTGTTCCACGGTAACATCCGTATTTCTAATTTTTTTACAAAACCTATCATTTTCATTTAGAACACAATGCCAAAAAGAATAAATAGCACGATCAAGATCATTAATGGTTATTTCTTTCACATACCCCTCCATTAACAGATATAAAGCTACAGAAGCCCCACCCGCGTATGGCTCTACATAATGTCCGTTAATATCATTTTTTTCACAAATCGAAGCAACAAACTTTGCCAGTTTGTTCTTTCCGCCAGGATACCGCAATGGTGAATGAAAAATCATATTTTATAATTTTGATACATCTAAAGCTTTAACTAAATCTTTGTCTTCTTGTAATAAAAATTCTAATAATACAGTTAAATTGTTACAGATAGCTTCTGCGTCTGCCGGTATCGCGCCGATATTATAGTTATGGATTATTTGACTAGGACGATCCAAATCAAATGCTCCAAATGCCTGTTTTTTGCCAGTATTAACAATTAGATCAGTAAAATTTTTCTTGAGCAAAGTAAAGTCAGTAAATGGCCTTTTCGTGCCGTTCTTAAAATAAAAAGCAAAGTGGAAATATTTCGATTCTGAAATTTTATTGCCCTTTGTATACTCTGTATTTTCAACTACAAATTTAAGCGTACACTCAAATACGATACGCGTTAATGCAACTTTGGCATTGGAAAAATTAACACGATCCAAATCATAACATTCCTTGACTAGCTTCTCCAGAGGAATGGGGACGTCAGTCCGATAGCAAGCTACCTGTGTTTTTTTTACTTTACTTATTCCACTCGCACTGCTACTTTTTTTGCTTTTTATAGTTATTTTCTTCGTCGTACCATTCTTTTTTGGCTTAAAACCATATTCTCTCAATCTTTTTAGAAAATTTTCACCTTCATCATCTACTATTTTATGAGTCGTATCTGGATTATTCTTTAAATATTTGACTAAGGCCTCTATGTATTTCTCAAATATATCCTTATTAGTAACTTCTATTTTATAGCTTGGCCCATTTTTAAAATTATAACCACAAACCTTCCTGTACCTGAAAAGCCTTTCAAACACAATAGTTTTCCCGCCATTTTTACTTCTACCCTTTCTAAGTAAAATTCGGACATCATCTCCTTTGACTCCGACCGCTTCATAATAGAAGCTAGCTAACTTTATTAAATCAGAGGGGCTTGTATCAATCTCCTTCATGGACTCTATAGAACTTCCGGAATTATGCAATTTATAAACCTCAAGAGCTTTGGCTATTCTTCCCCATTCTCGAAAAAGATTGGACGTATGTTCTTGGATAACCCTTTTTTCTATTTCTTTAGTATCTTTATAGATTAAAACGGGGAGCTTTTTAAAGTCAATTTTGGATAAGGTTAGTCCGTATTTTCCTGGGAAACGCAATGCTTTAACCGCTGCACATCTTCTATTCCCATCCTTAACTAAATATTTATCACCTTGCTTTATAACCCAGAGTGGACGATCTAGATAGAATTCATTAATCTGCGATATATTTCTAGCAATATCATCACCTGATTCCGTATACAACAGATATTCAATTAAATCTTCTTCTTTGTCACTGCCTCTATATAGTTCGGCGAATCTCGGATTTTCTTTATCTAACACGAGATCGCTTAGATTCACCTCCGAAAAAATCGTTTTAGACATACGCATTATTAATTCTTACTACCCCCTTTTATATTATTTTCCCACTTCCTAGGAATAAAGTAAAGCTATTTTCTCCACGCGATGCTGGAACGGGTAGTAGCATTAGCGACTTCGGCTAGTCGGAATATCCGACTGTTTTTACGCCAAAGACGAATAAAAAAAGCCAGAATAAAGACAAATTTAATATTATATCGCCAAAAAATATCTATACGCCCTTCAACTACCCATATCCACAGTTGGCGGAGTTTATTCTATAAAACAATAATCATTAAAATAGGAATTAATACCACTATTAGAGCAAAGAAAATTATAGTCGATATCCCCTTTTTTATCTTTTGCGTGATATGAATCATATAGGAAAAAACTGCCAAAGAAAAAACGCTAATAAGAATCGGCCATACGTATAGGACAATAAGCGACTCTGTAGAGTCTCGTCCGCTAACGATGTCTCTTAACAAAATTATTCCGCACCACACAAATCCGATCATTACCGCAAGTAATAAATCAAAGCTCTTGGACTTCAAACAGAATGAAATGAGTTCTGTAACACTGTTGATCTTTTGGTCACTGCTATCCTTTTCCGTTTTCCGTATATCGGCTTTTTTATCCTGTTCCATATAAATAAATTATTTGTTCATTTTATGTCTGGATTATTTGCATCGAAGATTCGAAGAAAGGATAAACCAGATATCCGACGACAAAGATAAACACGGTAGAAATAATTGTCCATAACAGGATATATTCCGTTATCTTTATTATAGCGAAAAACAACGCAGAAATAGTCTTTTTCGTTTTCCCTGCCGCTAGCACAGTCCCGATTGAAACAATCGGAAAGAAAAAAATAGGGATCAATATTGCCGAATAAACGATGTAAAGCCCTGCCCCCTCTTCGTTACTTGCCTTCATCAGCAGGTAGGACAGGAACATGACAAAGAAAATAGACCAAAAAATAAAGGTAACCATCAAAAGAAATCCTTTTGATGTCATACATGATTCAATCAATCTATTCGCTTTATCTATTTTGATAATACCCTCTTTTTCAGCATGCGCATCTATTATTATTTTAATAAATAAGAAAGGGAAGGCACAGAACATTAGAAATATCGTGAGATATAGATTCATGTAGGGGAAAAAATGATGCCTCGGAAATGAAGAAAACAAATATCCGCCAGAAGAATAGAAATGTGCAGCGGGAAAGATTGACTCCAACGCGAATAAGGCAATAATGAATATCAAGCTTAAAAATATAGCAAATAATAAATGAGAGGATATCCATTTTATGCTGCACCTAACATTAATCATATATGCAGACAGGGAGAGCACTGCCAAAAAGATGGCGACGGCTACTCCAAACGCTGCATATCCAGACGATCTGAAAAATATCCCAGAAACGCACAATATCAATACACCCGAAACAAGCAGCTTGAAACCCACGGTTTCAAGAAGAAGGTTAATATGCTTTTGGTGTTTATTGACCCCAAAGACAGGTATTCCTTTCTTTTCTTCTCCCATGACAATAAATTATTTGATTATCATATACCTAAATTATACACATCAGATGTCAAGGCCCAATATCCTCCCTATCCACTCCTTCCCCAATCTAGAATCCTTCACATCCAAACCTTCCGTTTCATAGACCATAATCTTTACCAGAAAGATATCAGAGTCATTCAGTTCATCGATAATTTCCCTTATCTCCTCGAAAGATCTGAAATCCGCATATCTCTTCTTATCCATAAGAATCCTCTTCAGATTGAAGATCGCTTTTTTCTCTTCCACAAAGAACTTCGCTGAATAGCGCATATTCAGATGGAAGTCATCCTTCCAGTATCTGTCTGCGAGGGATTCTTCCAGACTTGATATGGTCTTATCCAATTCCTTACGGATATTCTTGTTATCCGTCTGGATGGATTTTAGTTCAGAGAGTGCAGACTGTTTTAGTTGTCTAGGACCCTTGAGAGTGATTTCTGAAGTCGTTGTTCCGCCGTCATCGTCCGTTACTGTTAATTTTACCACATAATTCTTGAGCTCCGTATATCTATGCGATGCGCTGATCTTGCCGGTGGCATCCGGAAAAAGATTCTCCCCCATAAAAGGAATATCATTATCCATGCTGCCATCCCCCCAATCGATTGAGACGATATGAGTATCGAGCCAACCAGCATCCCCCAAATCGCCCTCAAGGACAAATTTGCTCATCATATCCTCGTTGGGACGTGCAGTAGTCCACCAGCTAATATTATCAAACTTTTTTCCAGAAATGAATCTATCCACATCGAAATCTGCAAAACTATCTCCGGACATAGCCTTATCCATCAGACCCCTGATCTCAAATCTTGAAATCGAGACTGCGGGATTAACATTGGTAATAATCACTTCCGCACTAACTATACTGCTCCTATCCGTCAGGCCTTCATCGTCCGTCACTTTCAAGAAAGCTTTTCCAGAAAAATCATCGCCGTAAATGTGGAAAATAATTGGCTCCGTAGAACTAGCATCATAAATGCCATCACCGTCAAAATCCCATTCGTAAAGCGCGATACTGCCATCGCTATCGGAAGAGCCCGAAGCATCGAGAGTTGTTTCCATACCTTCGTTTGCCTCATATTTTACTGCATTTAATATTGCCTTGGGAAAACTGAGGCTTCCGTCAGAAGCGATATCTCTTTCAAATCCCTCGATGCCATCTTCATCGAATTGCATCGTCACGCCACTTCCTCCTTCTGACAATACATCCCAATCCACACCGAACTGGTGAATCGTCTTATCATTCGTCAGGATATCATCGGCTGCAAATTTTGCCTTTTCTTCGCCATTCTCAGAAAGGCTGAGAGTAAGATCGTAGGTCGCTTCATAAGAGCCGACAACCTGGGTCTTGAGGCCTTCGACAATCTCCTGTCTCGTATCCCCAAAAACATAGACTGTTGCCGATTCCGAAACATAGATAGAGTATGGGATATCCTCTACGATCTCGCCGTCAACCAGGCCGGTAATATTGCCTTCTGAATCGATAACTCGGAGTTCGCCGGGAGAATTGAGGTCGGCGGTGAATGTCACAGGAGTAGGTTTAAAAAGAGGCAGATCGGCATAATTACCGTTGATAACAAAGGTCAAGCCGTCCATCTCCCAAAATACGTTCGGATTGTTAAGCTCGCTCCAATTAACGGAGACAAGGCTTGAAGAATTCCCTTTGATTCCGACATTTTCAAAACCTAAGATGGTGTAATCTTGATCCTTCGATAAATATACAAAGTTTTTTCCGTCGCATTCAGAGAGATTATCAGGATTGCACAGTTCCGGACTAACAATTTTATACCCCCAAAATGGCGCATAATCCTTCTTGATTTCTGTGCCCGCTTCCCTTTTTTGTATCTGTAAATCGTAAGAGGTGCTATCAGGTTTATCGTTTTTCACCGTAAAACCCGATTGTGCCGTGTAGTCATATATGATTTTTCTATCAGAATCGGTGGCAGTAAAAGTCGTAGCCGTCCCGCCACCGTCATAAGACAGAAGCTCCAAATCTGTTTCCGAATCCAGATCGGAAAAGATTTTCTCATATTTTGTAACTCCCGTCTTAGGTTCCTGCGGGATCGCTTTACCATTTTCAACATCTATAATCCTATAACCGTGATTGTCGTCTTTACCTGCACTTTGGGTTTGAAGATAAAGAGGATAAGTTTTGTTTTCTATCCAGCTTGACAGATCAAGCGGATTACCCTCTTTGTCAGTAACAAAGTCATTGTGTTCATGCCCAGATAAGACAAGTTGGATATTATGTCCGTTGCAAAAGGTTATAAAATTAAGCCAATTATTCACAATCGAAGCATCGGGAACAATATCGCCTTCCCAAGATAAACCATTGTCCCACTCCCAACTATCTCCTGAATTATAGATAGGGCTATGCATGAAAATTACACCAGGCCCTTCCTGTACTTCCTGCAAATGTTCCAATGCGTTTATAACTCTAATATTAATTCCTTTCGACTCAGGATGTAAGTCTGCCACCCCCGTGTCTTCTCCCGAATCTAATCCAATAAATTGTAATCCTTTATGATTAAAATAATAGTTATATTTATTATATCCGCCCTCTCTACTTATCTCTTCGGTCATAATTGGCTCACCATCAAAAAGTGAAATTACCCCTTTGGGACTACTCTTCATCACTTCAAAATAATTTCTCAAATAATCATTTCCCCCGGAGAGATCCGTCTCTCCCCACTCTAAAGCGCTCGATTCACTGTCATACCTGTCATGATTTCCCGGAACGAAATATATCTCGATTCCAGTCCGCGTCGTATAACCTTCTATAATCGATTTAAAATCCTTAAGCCATCTGATATTGTTATATTCTACATTATCTCCGCCAATCAGAATAAGATCCGGCCTCGGGTTGAGCTGTTCTATATCATAAAGTACATCGGTAAACCGAGGATATGATTGAGATTCATACCAATTTTCTCCTACAATCGTCGCAGCTACAGTCGTAAGACTCCCCAGATGCACATCCGTCAAAAATACAAAAGAAAAGTTAGACGAGATAAAGTCAGCCTCTGTGCCGTTATCTGCGAAGTGCGCGAAGTCACTCTCTCCGCCTGATTCATCGATAGCCTTTGCTCTCCACGTGTAAAGTCCGCCGCGAGGCACGTGGTATTCGATTACCGCGGTTTCCCCGCTTGAGACATACTCGCTCCTTACCGGCTCGAATTGCGTCCATTCACCAGACACTTCATCCACGCTCTCTATCTGCACTTCCAGCGCCACCCTTCCTCCGTCCGGATCCTCTACCTTGGCACTCAAGATGACAGAGTCCGCAGACTCGTCCGCGCCTTCGTTGATGATCTTTCCGGCGCTGACTTCAGCGCCGTCGGCCCCATTCGCCTGCCGCAGCTCAGCCGGAACGAGAGGCACGGCGTTCGCTCCCTGGAATAAAAGATTCTTTACTACGAACACATCCAGCGCTTCATTCTGATCATCCGGAACGAGATTCCATGAATTTGAATAGAATGCCGCATATTGGCCGTTGGGACTGAGGGAAGCAATGATAGAGTGTTGCGTCCCTTCGGTGCCGTCCACTCCCAAGCTTACACGGACGATTGCCTCGCTCTCGGTGTCATAGACGAACACATCCGCTTTTCCATTACTATCTCCCGCTACCAAATTGCTGGCGTCTGAAGTGAAGACCACATATCTGCCATCCTTACTGATCGTGGGAAGCACTGAGTTGCCATCGGATTCCGTCCCATCATATGCCTTGCTCACCTGCCTAATTTCTCCATTTTCAGCATTAATGATGAAGACATCATATCGACCATCATTGTCCCCTTCCACGAGACCATCCATAGGAGAATAGAACGCAAGATATTTCCCGCCCATATAAGACGGAGGAAACGATATATTGCCTTCAGAAACAGGGCTCGCCTTACTTACATTCGCAGGAGAAAGTATCATATCTGCCCGAAGATCATAGATATACCAGCGCCAGGAACCCTGACTCCCGCCGGAAACGAGATTGGTCGAGTTAGAATAAAACAGTATATAATTTCCATCTGCACTTATAGAAGGAAACATAGAAGTCCCATTCGCATCCGTACCATCGGGAGCTGCATTTATCCTTTTTGTCGTTCCCAATAATCGATCCCGAAGAAAGATATCGACACGATGGTTGCCATCGTCTTCGACCAGATTATCGGCAGCAGACATAAATACCACATAGCGTCCGTCATCACTGACGTAATATCCGGTTTCTACCATAAAATAACGTCCGCCATTAATGACATAGTACTTGTACGCTACGACAGAACCGGAATTGGCCTCGATGCCGTCCGTAGAGACACTTACCCGATCAATCTCATATTCTCCTACCCAGGTAGGATTATAAGAGGCATCATTATCGGCATTCCAGTCGGTATGGCAGCCAGGATCCTCAGCGTCCAAAAGCCCGTCATTGTCGTTATCCAGAGAATCCGAGCACGGATAAACCGCCGATGACGCATCTTCCATCTTGCATGAGGAAGAGCAGTCGTCGCCATCATCCAGATTGCCGTCATCGCAATCTTCGTCGGTATCAAGTAATCCGTCCCCGCACCCGTTGTCCGCAGTCTCCGCTTGGGAAAACTTTTCATTAAAGATCGGCATGCCCGCCACCGCGATGCATAGCACGATAGCAGATAACAACAATATTCGTCTTTTCATAGTGTGATTTTTTAATATGAGTTAATGATTAACGCACTATCTCTATCCCTTAAAAACAAAAAGCACCCCGCCGCGTGGTGACAGAGTGTCCGCAAATCAATCAAACAGAGAATATTCATTCAAGCTGAGTGCGATGATCCTTGCTATGTGATGGCCTTATGATTTAAAAATAATATAGATGGAAAGAAAATGCAATACCTGTGAGACTTGCTTTATAGTGCCCTGTATTCTATTTAGCGCGGACTAAAGTCCGCTACTCCATAAAGCATTAAAGTATTTGGATTAGCAGACTTTAGTCTGCGCACATTTTTTATCCGGGATAAATACCGCTACTCCGATGCACACGTTCCGTCCTTAAAATAAGAACTTTCATTACTTAAGATCCATATGCTACGATACGATCTTGACGATATATACCGAGGATCCTGAAACAAGTTCAGGATGACAAGATGGAATGGTTTTGTCAAAAAAAGCGGCTTTTGGCCGCCTGCTGATCTTTTGAAATCTATACGCTCAGCTCTTTCTTCATATTCTTGGGAGTCTTCCAGAGGAAGCAGTCCTCCGGATCGAACCAGAAATAGATCGGATCGCCCACTTTGAATTTCTTGCGCAACTGGTCCTCCTTGGACTGCTTGTGTGCCCAGACGAGATCCTCGCCGCTGCGGATCTGATATTCATAGAAATGCCCCATGAAATTGATGGACTCCACGTTGCCTAGGAAATAGTTCTCCTTGAATTTGCTCTCGATATGGATCTTTTCCGGGCGTACGCCGACTGTGATTTTGGGGAAATCGATGCCGGCGGCAACGGCGATCACCTTCTCGCCGCAGTCCACCTTGTGCTTCGAAGCTTTGATACCGGAGAAGAAATTGCACTTGCCGATGAAGTTGGCGGCGAATATGGAATTCGGTTTCTCGTAGAGCTCTTCCGGCGTGCCGGTCTGGATGACCTTGCCGCTCTTCATGAGGATGATATTATCGGCGATAGTCATGGCTTCCTCCTGGTTGTGCGTGACATGGATGGCGGTAATGTCGTATTTCTTGGTGATGCGACGGAGCTCATAGCGAAGATACTCCCCTATCTTGGCGTCGAGCGCGGAGAGGGGCTCATCGAGAAGCAGCAGCTTGGAATTAGTCGAGAGGGCGCGCGCGAGCCCCAGCCGCTGGCGCATCCCGCCTGACAGTTCGCCCGGCATGGCGTTGGGCCGGTCCGCGAGTCCCACGCGCTTGAGATTGCTCTTCACCGAATCCGCGATCTCTTCCTTGCTCCACCCCTGCATCTTCGGCCCGTATGCCACATTCTCCCAGACGCTGAGATGCGGGAATACCGCGAAATGCTGGAAGACGAATCCGACATGGCGGTCCTGCACCGGCAGACGGAGCGCGCTCTCGCCATCGAAGAGGATATCGCCCGTGCTGGGATGCTCGAGTCCCGCGATGCATCGGAGAAGCGTCGTCTTGCCGCATCCCGACGGTCCGAGGAGCGCATTATATTCCCCTTTCCTGATGGTGAGATTTATATTATCCAGCGCGACTACCTTCTTGTCGGCTGAGTCGAAGCATTTTCCCAGGTTCTTGATTGCTATTTCCGGCATAATGATTTTTATTTATTACTTGCTATCTTGATGCTTGATAAGAGACCGCGGTCAGATCTTCTTCACCGCCTTCACCGTTTCCATCCTTTTCAGAAGGAAGAGGAATATGAGAGAGAACAGAAACAGGATGAGACAGGCCACCGCCGCCTCGTCCAGCCGCTCCTCTTTGAAGAGCTCTACGATGAGGACCGATACCGTCTTGATGTCGCTTCCCACCGCCAGCGTCGCGCCCGTCTCCGAGATGCTGCGCATGAAGACCATGATCGCCCCGGTGATGAGCGCCGGCCTTATCTGCGGAAGGATGACGGTGCGGAACATACGGACAGCTCCAGCGCCCAGAGAGCGAGCGGCATCTTCCTGATCCGATGAGATATTCCCGAAGGCTGCCACCAAAGGCTTTACGAAGAGCGGAAAAGTGAAACAGAGGTGAGCGAGAACGAGTACGAGAAAGCTCCACGAGAAATACTGATGCCAAAAAAGCGCCAAGGATAATCCGAGGGCGCTGGTGGGCACGATCAGGATGACCTCATTGAGGCTCTCTACGATATCTCCTAGGCCGAGCCGATTGCGAGCGATGAGATACGCGATAGGCAGAGAGAGAAAGGCATTAAGCGCCGTGACGATTCCCGCTATGGCGAACGAGACCGCGAGACTGCCTACGAGCGTGCCGGCATCCACCGATTTGAAATTCATGAAATAATAGAGTACGAGGAAGATCGTAGGCAGAAAGATCACTAAGAAATATACGAGCGATATCACGAGGTTGCGGGACGAGGCGAAACCGGAGAGCTTCTTCTCGAAATCCGGCCGGATGGCGGGAAGCGTATATGACCTCTTGCCGAAAGCCAGCCGGGCCATGATCAATATAAAGAGAGCGATAAGGATAAGGACGATGCTGAGGCTGGCCGCCGCGGGGAAATCGCCGCCATCCTTGAGGTCCACGATCAGGACCGGCGCGGTAGCAAAAGCCCCTGCCACCATCATGGTCGCTCCCGTTTCCGAAAGGCTGCGGGTAAAAGAAAGCACGGCGCCATTGATCACTCCGTCACGGCAGAGCGGGAGCGCGATCGTCCGGAAATAGCTGAGTGGATTGGCTCCCAGACTGTCGGCTGCCTCCTCGTAAGCGGCATCCAGCTGCATCATCGCCGCCGATACCGAACGCACCATATACGGCAATGTGAATACGATATGGAGAAGGATGACAAGGAGCGGCCCTTTGCTCACGATGCCGTCTTCCAAACCCAGGAGGCCGCCTATCCCCCAAGTGGTACCGTAATAGAAATACACTGAGAATCCCAGCGCGGCCGTCGGCATCACCAGAGAGAGATCAATGAGATTATCCAGCCACTTGATGAACGGATTCTTGCTCCTTATGACCATCCATGCCAGCGGCACCCCCAAGAGAAGGTTAAAGACCGTGACGATGAGACTGATCAGAAGCGAAAGAAAAAGCGCCCGGAGTATGGACGGGGCGAGGAGAGCATAGAAATTACCGAAATAGCCGAGTATATAGATGGCGGGTATGAAGATAGCAAAAAGGAATATGACCAATGAAGCTGAGAAACCCAGATTGGCGACTTTTTTCGACGAGAAAAAAGAAGGCTTGCTTTGTGTGTCTGACATCTTTGTAAGCTTCGGCTTATTACTATACATCCATTATATCATACGCGGCGCGGAAATAAAAAAATTCACATCCGAAAAAGACGGAGTTCGCGAAATCAGGCCGATAAATCATAGCCATTCATCCGTTCAGGAGGATGATCTGATACGTAAGATAAGAAGCATATGCCACCCAAAGAAGATACGGCAAGAGAAGGACAGAGCTCCTCTTGTCATAACCCAAGAGCAGTCCGATGAGCAGGAGATTGATGAGATTCAGAACGGTCATTTCCGCGAAGGCTGCCATCGGATTGCGCTGCACGAAGAAGATGAAGCTCCAGAGCGCATTGAGTATCGCATTGGTCGCGAAGAGGATTATGATCAGGCTGAAAGTCTTCTTACCCCGCGCATTCCAGAAGATGAGCGCCGCGAAGGTCGTGAAGAAATAGACGATCGTCCAGGCGATTCCGATCAATCTGCCGTCAGGAGCGCCAACGGGCAGCCGAAGAGCCCCATACCAATCCAGCCCCCGGGAAACGAAGTAGCTTCCCGAGAAAGCGACCAGAAGGGTAATGAGAGGAATAGTGATGTAATTAGTCTTGATCCGCATAGCTTTGAGCTTAGCCGGTTAAAGACCTTGAACTTAGCCTACCACTCCAGTTTGTATTTCTTGTGCCGGCGGTCTTCGACGTAGATATATCTCCACCCTCCTTCTCCCGCCCGGTATCCGATTGCGGCACCGACGAGAGTGAAGATGATTTCCACGAATGGACCGGCAAAGATCCTGTCCCCCCACTCAATTAGATTGCCACCCGCTACCGCGTTCCAGTAAGATATCGCGGCGATATCATAGACGATATCGAACACGACCGCCCAGAGGAACATGGCAAGGATGAGATAAACCTGTTTCTTACTCAGCATAAGATTCTTAAGACATCGGATTAAAGGATTCTTAACTCATAAACTCAATACTTAGTTCCATCTCTCTATACAAAGGTGCAAACTGCTTTGCGGGTTCCGCTTTCCTTGAGCCGAGCCAATTTTCTAAAATTCTCCGTGAAACCGAATAATAACGAGGATAATTTCGTAATTCATAAACTACTGCAACTTGTCTATATAATTTAATCGGTTCACCCGGTGCGCCTGACTGGTTTAGTTCTTTAATCAATTCATGGTAATTATTAAAGTTCCATCCTATTACAAACCTATGATACTGCCATAATACAGTGACCGCTACGACAATTACAGCGATTGCCCCTTGTGTTGTCCCGAGATATTCAACTGCCTGCTCGAAAATCTCGTACATATCTTTTGATTATTTCCACAGCCTTTACTTCGAAATATTACCACCGCTTCCAAGGCCTACGCATTCCACGATCCATTACCGATCGTGTCATTCCGGCGAAAGCGGGAATCCGGAATCTATACGATTACTCTTGATATGGACAACGAAGTCTTTTCATCTCTGGATTCCGGATATTCCGCCGAAGTGAAATTCCGGGATGACACAAATGTAGATTGAAAATCAAAGAAATCAGACGTATGGGTACTTATAACCTTTCAAATCCCTTCTACCGGGCCGGAAATCGGACCGCGCATCTCCCACTCCCAGTCCCTGTCCATCCGGATGGGGATAGTCCGCTCGTCATCGTTGTCACCCCGCAGCACCGCGTCCTTTACGACCGTTCCTACGAAAGCCGCGACGGCCGCAAAGGCAAGGAGTGCCAGCACGAACGAGAAAGGGCGCCGCGTATCGAGAAGAGAGAGTCCTGCCACTACGACCAGCGTCGGCCAGAACCGGAAGACATCGATATAGATATCCGACGGAACGTATCCCAGATTCTTTCCCAAGAGGAAGAGTCCGAAAGACACGGCAAGAAGCCCGAACAGCAGCCTGCCGAAATCAAAGCCTTCCTTCTCCGCAGGCGCCTTCTCTGGCTGCTTTCCCGAGGCGGCTTCTTGAGGTCTTTCCGCGAGCGCTTTTTCTCCGGCCCGCTTCACCTCTTCTTCTTTTCCCCTCTCTTCCGGAATAAGATCATTTTTTTCTCCGTCCATATCCTATTTCTTAAAGATGATGTAAAGGCCTATGACCACGATAGCCAAGGCCCAGACCAGATCCATATCGAGCCACATAAGAGGCATGACCTGCCTTGCCAGGAAGAAGAGCCCGATAATGACGATGAAGATCCCCAGGATATTCCGGGACTCCCTGATGCTTTTTTCATCGATATTCGCGTTTTGGGAAACCTGTTTCGCTTTCTGATCGATCCGGCCGCCGAGCTCGTCGATTTCCTTCTCGAGATTCCGGTCGGACGATTCAGGCGCTCCCGGCTCTTCCTGGGTCACCAGCACCATGACGAGATAAAGGAGTATCCCCGACCCCTCCACGAAGAGAAGCAGCACGAAGAATAGCCGGAAAAGGATGGGGTCCACCTTGAAGTACTGGCCGAGTCCGCCGCACACGCCGAAAAGCACGCGATCGGTACGCGAACGGTAGAATTTCTTGATTTCTTCTGCCATGTTTTTGGCTTAAGGATTAATATTTCATTTTAACAGCTAATCCGGAAATAGACTACGGGTTTTCCACAGGCACCTTTTCCTTTAGCTTCCGAAAAGCACTTTTTCCCTGGAGTAGATCTTAGTCGCGACCAGGATCGCCGCCGCCGAGGTGATGATGAGCGAGACGAAAGTCACGAGAATATGCATCGTATCGTACGTTCCCATGAGCACCTCTTTGAAGAGCAGGACGGCATTGACCGCTGGGATGGCATAGTGCCAAAGCATAGGCTCGAAAGTCGGAACGGAATTCACGAAGACGATGGGCAATACCACGACCAGATAGGCGGGGCTGATGTAGCTTTCCGCTTCCTTGAAGCTCTTGGCGAAGATAGAGATCGAGAGCAAGAATGCCGAAAACATCAGTACCAGAAAGACGCTTACTCCGAAAAGGAGGAATGCCGCCTGCGGCTCGACGGTAAAATTAAGCTCGCCGATTATATCCGGGCTATTCGCACCCGTGTTCATGCCCGCGGAACTAAGCATCCCCGCGCCGGCATAGACAAAGGTGGCATAAAGGCTCCCGATCGCGAGCACGATCGAAGTGAGCGCCACGGTCGCGACTGCCAGGAATTTTCCCAGTACGATCTCGATCCGACGCGCCGGCGTCAGGAACAGCGCTTCCAGGGTCTTTCTCTCTTTCTCCCCCGCCGAGACGTCGATCGCGGTGTACTGTCCGCCCGCTATAGAATAGATAACGATGAAGAGCGGGATAAGGAAGCCGAGGATGTATCCGCCGGTCTCCTTCGCAGTCGCGGCGTCACGATTCACCACCGTGACGTTGGAAAGGACCCCGGGATCGATGCCCTGCTCCCGGAACCTGGTCGAGAGGACTTCGCTGTTATACTCCGCTACTGCCAGCGACAGGGCAGACGCGACATTCATCGAATTGAGATTGGTGGACTTGGCTACGAGCGTAATTTCCACCGGCTGCTCGTAAGCGATCTTTTCCCGGAAATCTGCCGGGATGAGGATAGCGGCATCGATATCACCTTCCGCAACCGACGTTTCCGGATCTCCGGTCACGGGTATCGCGTCTATCTTCCCTGTTCCGGTAAGCTTCCCGACGATCTGCGGCGCCGCCCCTTCATTCACGATCGCCACCGTCACTGTCTGCTCCGCCTGGCTCTTCTGCTGCGAATCCATGAGCTTGAACATCCCGATCATGATGACCGGCATGAGAAGGATAGGGATGAGAACCATGGAAAGCAAGGTCCGCCGATCGCGCACCGTATCTTTAAGTTCTTTCTTCCAGATGGTAATTATCTTCTTGAAATCCATATGTTTAGTTTATCGGAAATTATATTCACAATCCCAGACCTAACGACATAGATATAGAGTCTTCCTTGTATTTATTCCCCTCTATCAAGAGAGGTGTCGCCGTGAGGCGACAGGGCGTGTCGTGCCCCTGGATTCCCGCCTCCGCGGGGATGACAAGCATATCCTTAACAAAACGGATTGATACTGCCTTTATTTCTTATCTTGCACCAGCTTGAGAAATGCGTCCTCGAGATCGCCCGCCCCGGCCGATTCCTTGATGCGTTCCACCGTGTCGTAAGCGACCATCTTCCCCTTATGGATGATGAATACGCGATCGCATAATTTCTCCGCGTCATACATCTGATGCGTGGAAAATATCACTGCCCGCCCCAGATCCTTGGATCGCTGCATGAAATTGCGCACCGTCTGCGAAGCCAGCACATCCAGCCCCGACGTCGGCTCGTCGAAGATGATGACCTGCGGATCGTGGATGACGCTGCGAGCGATCGCCAGCCGCTGCTTCATTCCGGTGGAGTATTCCCCCGCCCGCTTATCGAGAAAATCTTTCATATCGAGAAATTCCGAAAGCTCCCCAATCCTCTTTTCCAACACTCCCTCCTCCATGCCGTAGAGCTCGCCGAAATACCGGAGGTTCTCCCGACCCGTAAATCTGTCATAGGCGCCGATATCCGTGGTAAGCACTCCGATATTTCTCCGCACGTCCTTGGGTTTTTTCTTATTGTCCGCTCCCATCACTTCGATCTCGCCGGAAGTGAACGACAGGATGGTAGAAATCGCACGGATAATCGTGGTCTTGCCCGCGCCGTTCGGTCCCAGAAGACCGAATATCTCTCCGGCTTCCACCTCGAAGCTTACGCCGTCAACCGCCCGAGTTCCTTCCTTGTATTCCTTGACCAGATTGCGAACTGTAAGAATCGGTCCAGTAGTCTTGATATCCTCCATATTTTGTCCGATTAACATCTTATATTCACATTATACATCTTTACGGGATTTTTGCGAAAAACAATCTTAATCATATCCAGGATTCCGGCCGGAGTTTATACCCAGATGATGCAGGAATGACAAACAGGAGGGTAATCCTGCGCCATATGCCGTCCTGATGCATTTAAAGCCGAAAGGAGCAGGCTTGAACCTGCTCCAGCAAAAAGAGACGCAAACGATTCTATTTCAATCTCACCGCCAGCCCTTCGGCATAGAGATTGAGCTCGCCCTGATTTACAGAGTAAATAGCTTCCTCCGAACCTCCATGGAGAAGGAATTCTTCGGCCGTCATATCGATGTGGTGCCGGGTCTGATCTC
>CAZDCJ010000008.1:19394-39232 GCA_964503935.1 uncultured Candidatus Saccharibacteria bacterium | reverse complement strand
CCGTTCGGCGTCGGATATATGGTGGGAAGATTTGATTTCTAAGCCCGCATAGAAACAAAGGTGGAGGTTCTTTGTATCCGATGAAGGGGCAATTTACAACTTCGGAAACCGCGGTCGGAAACCCATTTCCACTTTATAAATTCGCTTAAAATAAATTCCGCTACTCCGACACACCAAGAGCCCCACACTTCATGTATGTCATTGCGAGCGAGGCCTAGGCCGAGCGTGGCAATCCCGGACCTATGCGGCTCAAACCGTGGCAGGAAGCCCAGTGAACTATCAAATCGGAGTTGCCGCGTCGTCTGAGTACGGGCTCCTCGCAATGACACGTAAGGAAAACCCGCCCAAGAATGAAATCCTTATAGTGGCAGGATAAGCAGTAATCCTTTCCCTGGACTAAGCTATCTGTTATTCGTTAACGGTCATAAGTTACAGATTAGTTCACCCTCCTTTACCATTTCCTCTGTCTATGTTACGATCAAATCATCGAAAAACAGATAAATACAAAACGGCAAATAATTCAAAGGAGAAGTGAACTTATTTGTCAGAGACAGGACAAGGAGTTTATACCTCGTTTGGGGCGAATGCGAAGGATAAGGATACCGAAGGTTACTGCGGGATACCTTTCAAAGAACCTGCTTTCATAAAAGAGGCCAGGACGATTCCGGGAATTTCCGAAAGGGTCCTCCATATACTTGACTTTTCACGCATCAAAGGAAGAAGGATGAAGATAAAGCTCGACGCAAACAATAGGATAATCCTTAACACCAAAGGAAGGATTTCCATATTTCCGAAGAAGAAGGATTCGAAAGAAATAGTCTTGATAAACAAAAGGGAGAAATCTCCATATAAGAGATCTGATAAAGAGCGTCCGTCATGTGACGGAAAACGCTCATTTTTTATATCCCAAAAAACTAGGTTATGCCTTTCCCATCCTGCGGAGCAAGAAATCTCTCTCGCCCCGAAGGACCGCATAAGCCCACTGTCTCTTTCTGGGAAAAAATGCTATCTTCACCAGCTGCCTCATAAAGAGATATAGCGCGTAGAAATATATGGCGACTTTTACCGCAAGGCTGCCATTGCGGCGCGCATTCACCAGCCCGTTGCGCACATGGTAATAGACATAAGAGGAAGATCCGGGCTTCGTCGAACGGGATACTTTGTGATAAATCTTCGACTTGGGCGCGTACACCGTCTTGTAGCCGGCATTCTGGATCCTGAGCGAATAGTCCGCGTCTTCGTAATAGAGGAAATAATCGTCTTTAAGGACCCCTATCTTCTTCACCACTTCCCTCTTCACGAGCAGCGAACAACCGGTAAGATATCCTGCTTCCCGAACCTCGTCAAATTGCCCCTTATCAATCTCGTCGAGTCCGATATGCTCTCCTTTATTACGGAGCCAGTTGATTTTCCCGCCCGCGAACCAGATGCGTTCCGGTTCGCTGTAATAATAGATCTTGGAACCGACCGCCCCGATTTGCGTATCTGACTCGGCCACTGCTACCAGCTCCTTCAGATAGTCCGGATGCACGATCGTATCGTTATTTATCAGAAAGACATAGTCGGCGCCCTGCTTTATGGCATATTCAATACCGACATTGTTGCCGCCCGCAAACCCCAGGTTCTTTCCCGTCTCTATGACTTCTGCTTCGGGAAAATCCCGCCGAACGGCCGCAACAGAATCATCTTCCGAACCATTATCCACCAGCACTACCCGGTAGTTCCCATAATCGGTAGAGCGCAGGGATATCAGGCAATCCAGCGTATCCTCCTTGCCGTTCCAGTTCAGGACGATGATACATACTTTCTTTTCCATCCTTTTAATTTACGAATATTTCTTCCACAGTACTGAGAATAGAGTAAGAGAGCAACACGATCATGAGCCCGCCTATCGTCCATACGACGATTCTCTTTCCGGTTTCCGCCTTCTGGGGATCGCCATTGGCAGACATATATACCACGCCGCCATAGATAAGCATGAGAAGCGCGATGCTCCCGACGATGCCGAGAAGCCACTCCAGGAAATTGCCGAGGAGCTCAGTAAAATCATCGGTCTCGAGCGGATTCTCTATGTTAGTAGAAACGGTTTCCGATGAACCGGCCACCCGTGGCGTAGCTCCGGCATCTCCATTGAGAGATCCGCCGCCTACATCATTCGTAGCGCCCCCTCCGGTGTCCGCACCGCCACCGCCCGCCTCATTCCCGCCGGCAGCCAGCTCGTCCGCACCACTATCATTCGCCATTACCCGGCAATTATTGGCGCTGCCAAGATCATTGCTGCAGATGCCGTTAGGCCGGATGACCCCGGTCAGCTCCTGTCCCGTATAATTGTCCGGAAGATTTACCGAAAGCTGGTCGTCAGTCGAGTTCACGGTGACTGCGATACGCTCTGTGCCCTGATAGATACAGAGCGTCCACGTTCCACTCCCATTGGAACCGTTAAGCGTCACTCTTTCTCCTGCATTGTACGAGCTTTTGTCAAAAGAAAGGCTCGCGTCCGGGCAATCGCCGACTGCGGCATATGTGACCGAGGCAAATAAGAGGCTGAACATGGCAAACAAGGATAAGAATATGCCTCCTGACACGATCCCATTCCTCGAACTGATTTTACCAACCATTTTGTTTGATTAGATGATTAAGTTATAGAGCCTAAGCTCCTGATTTAATAATAATCTTCCACATCCACACCCAGATAATAATGCGTGATGATTTCCTTCCAAGGGCTTCCCTCCGTCGCCATCTGATAGGCGCCTACCGCGCTCATGCCCGCTCCGTGACTAGCCGCGACCGCGCTCGGATTGTGGGCCGTCGCTGCCGGATCCTTTACTCCGCCGTCAAGATAATCGTAATCGCTCGTACAGTAGTTCTTGCTGAGGACTTCGCAACCGCTCTTTGTCACTCCGCCCGAATCCGAAGAGTATGCCGCCACTATGAGCTTGTCGTTGTACTCGATGACCTGGCCGGTTGTCTGACCGTAAGAACCCGCCGTGCCAGGAGATCTCATCTCGAAAGTGTACCCCTTATACTGCTGGTCGTTGCCGTTACCATTGCGGCTGTTCTTGAGATAGAAAGGCTCGCCCGTATGCTTGCCGCCTTTCTCAATATAGTACATGGCGTAAGTCCGCGTAATGACCGAGAAGGCCTTCAGGTATTCGGCGTTGGTCCGCGTAGTCGCTTCCGAAATGCCCCGAAGATATCCCTCCAAAGGAACGTCCTCGATCACCCATAGCTTCTTAGAGACAGGAGAATAGCGCATTTCCAAGACACCCCGGAACTGGTTATCATTATATGTTACCGTACCGCTCTTATAGACGTCGTTATAGGAAAGCACCTGTAAGATCACGCTGTCTGAAGCGGGAACGAAACGTATATATTTGTCCCAGTCGAAAAATGGCACTTCTGTCACCTCGTTGCCGCTTTTCTGCACGGTCTTATAGATTTCTCCGCTTGCATAGTGATATTCGACGGTATAGCTGCCATTTGCCGTAATCTTCGTATTGCTCGCATTGCTGCTGAGGACGACGGCCATATCCTTCGGATCTATCGTGACCACGTCATTCCAGCTATATCCGGCGGCCGTGAATTCCTCCGATGAATTTATGAGTGTCGCCGACCCGCCCTTTATGGCATAGATCTTACTATCGCCGGTCGCCTTAAGAAGGCAGTTGTCGGCATACTTGCCGACGATCGCTACCCGGATATTCGGCTCCTTGCCGGCAGTATCATCATTCGCATCGTCCGGATCATCGGAATTATCTTCTTCTTCATTGTCTTCTTCCTCATCCGCCGGCATATCCGTATCGGCATCCCCATCCTCCTCTTCTTCCTCGACCGGAACCGTCGTAACCGGCAGCACATAGAGCGCCATCTCGGCCGGGCTTATCACCCGGATATTCGCCCACTTGTACCCCTCGGCGACGAATTCCTCGGCAGTCTTGATCCACACGGCGCTGCCGCCCTTGATAGCATACACCCTATCACCGCCGTCGGCGCGAAGGAGCGTATTGTCAGGATATTTCACGATTCCGCTCAAAGGATAGAGATCCATCTCGCCCTGGCTTATTTCGACTATATCGCCCCACTTGGCGCCATTTGCTTCAAAGACGCCGAGTGAAGTGAATTCCCGCCTGGTGCCGGAATAAATCCGATACACGGCCGGATTGTCACCCCTTTTCACCAGCGTACCGTCCGGATAGAGGGCCTTCGCGCCGATCGGATAGTCGCCCAGATTCTCAGCCGGAATCTCGACCACGCTTGAGAAACTGTAGCCGAGTTTGGAAAGGAGGGTGGCGGAAGTGATCTCACGCTTCTTCCCGCCCTCGACGAGATAAACCGTCGGCGTGCCCGTGCCGCGGATCAGGGTCTTGTCCGGATAGATCATGTTGCCGGCAGATGGATACCAGTTGAGCTCCGTGCCTTCTACCATAAGGATATTCGACCACTTGAAACCCAGGCGCTCGAAAAGCGCACCGGAGGTTATAAGGCGCTTATTGCCGGTCTCCATGTAATAGACACTCGAAGAGTTGATAGGACGAAGGAGCGTGCCGGTAGGATAACGCATCACATCGCCTTCGAGATAATAGGCGATTTCCGCATCCGCGATAATCCTTGACCAGCTATAGCCTAATTTCGTAAAGAGCGTCGCGGAAGTGAAGCGCCGCTTCTTCCCATTCTCCACGAAATAGACATTACTGTCCGTTCCCTTGATAAGCTTGCCGTCCGGACCGTATTTAATAAGAGCGCCGATCTCATAGAGTTCCATCTCTGTTTCCGAGATACTCACCACTTCGGCAGACTTGAAACCCAGACGGAGGAATTGCTCCTCGGTCATGCTAAGAGGACGCTTCTTCTTGCCATCTATATAATAGACCGTGCCCTCGCCATCCTCTTGGATAAGCGTTCCGTCCGGCAGTATCTTCATGTCCTTGTACTGGTAAGCGTTGACCTGGCCGCGGGAGATATATCGGAGTTCCCGGTCCTTATAAGAAGAAGGCATATCGCTCTTCGAAGCGAACTTGAGCTTGTATCCTCCGCTTAGCACATAAAAGGCCGGATCGCCCTTCACCTGATAGACATAATCATCATAAGCCTCGGCATAAAGAGCAGCATCTTCCTGAATATCGGAAAGTTGGTCATAAATCACGTTTCCCGGGCACTGCGTCGCCGCGACATCCTTGTGGCCCACCAATCCATCGATGGTCTTTCCGCAAAAATTACTGCGATAGTCAAGATCAATCTCGTTATTGGCCGCGAGCCATCCGATCAGCTTGGCAAGCGCTTCCGCCACCTCGGACTCGAGCGTCGTATTAGTCTGCCCCGCCACTCCGTCCTGATAATTTCCGATGACGGAAATGCCCACGCTACCGACATTGAAACCGCTGGCGTGCCCCCCGACCGTCCCATTACCGCCCTTGCGCCCCTCATAGATATTCCCGTTCGGATCGATGAGATAGTTATACCCGATGTCGCCGAACCCGGAATAGGTCGTCCCGTCCGAGTCGGTCCAAGGTTTGCTTGCTGCGTGAAACCGATAGATGGCGTTCACCATACTTTTGTATTCCCCGGACCCGTCGCTGTCGGGAACGAGCTTCGTGCTCGCCGTGTGATGCACGACGAATTTCTGCACGGGGGCATACTCGACCGGCCAAGTCGTCTGCGATTCGTCCGCACCCCACTGGGCCCGGGAGATTATCTCGGGAATCGCGGGATTGTCCTCCACGGCCTGCGAGAAGTGGATGGGTAAAGATATGGAGAGCAAAAAAGCCCCGAAGGCAAAAATGCTCTTTGCGTTTTTCTTAGTCATTTTTTCCATACGCGTAGTCTTACAGTTTAATCTATGGAAGGTCCGTCGGGGTATGCCACAATGACCTCGTCGGAAGTCGCCACGATAGACGACCATTTGAAATTGTTCTTTGCGAAAGCCTGCGGACTCACTATGTGGCATTTCTGGCCTTCATGGAGAAGATATACCTCAGCTCCGAGCCCCTTGATAAGCATCCCGTCTCTGAGCACGTCCTTTGCCAATATCTGCCCTTCGACATATCGGAAGAGCTCCTGGTCGCTGATGCGGACGATGCCGCCCCAGTCGTATCCGAGAGAAACAAATGTCCTCTCATCTCTCACCCATCTTCTCTTGCCGCCTTCGATGAGATATACGCGGGAAGTGCTTCCCATCACCAGAGAGCCCTCGCGCATCGAAGCGGATCCGGTTATGTCTTTGCCGTCGCCATAGATCCCGAGCTCCACGACGCTGATAGCAACTACGCTGTTCCAATCATAGCCCTTAGCTACGAAAGTCGCGGAATCCGTTATCCATCTCCGAAGACCCTCTTCGATGAGATATACCTTCTCGTCTCCGACCGCTCGTACGAGCGCCCCGTCGCTACGGATCTTGTCCCGGATCGGAGTAAGCTTTATGTCCAGGAAATAAGGGTGCCCCTGGGCCTGGTTGTCCTTGAGCGCCTCGCCCAGCTTCTGGCCTCCCAACATGAAGACGACTGAGCTTATCTTTCCGCCGCGCGTGATCTCTTCCCGATGGCCGTCCTGCTTGCCGTTAAGCATTATGGAAGTGATCTCCCGCGACCCGTCCTCGTAATTTATGACTATCGGCAGCGAGAACATGCCATTGTCATCTCCATTAAAATCCATCTCCAGATAGATATCCTCGTACTCCTTACCGGCGAGGTCCGCTTCGAAATAATCTACGCTCCAATTCTCCAGTTTGCCTATGAGATTGATCACGCCATCGCCGTCCACATCATAGATAGGATCGGGGGTGACATTGAAATTATCCCGGAGATTCTCATTGCGATACCCGTACCTCGGGTCGGCAGATGCATCATTGATATAATTCGCGATAGTCCAATCGGTGAATATTTCCGCAAGAGTCATCCCGTTCTCCCGCTCCAGGATATAATTGAGATTGCTCATACCAGCCTTGCGGGTTTCATTCATCTGACGGAATATCTCCGTCCCCGCCTGCTCGTTCAAGTACTGCATGAATATGCTCGCGGAAGCGTAATCGGCGTTCAAATTGCTCCAGCCGGCGATGGAATCGCTATAATTCTGCAGGAAATCCCTCTTGCGCGAATAGAGCACCCCGTCGGAAAACTGCAGCTTGAGCTTATCTTCGATGATCGAGGATGCCAGTTCCGACCTTCCCTCGTTGATCCAGATATCGTCGTTTACTCCGCTCACCCGCGTCTTCTCGTTCCAATAGATCATGTGCTGAAGCTCGTGAGCAAGGAAGCCTTCCGTCTTGTATTTGTCGAGGTAATCGATGTTGAGGTAGATCATCTCGCGTTCGTTGCTCCTGCCATCCACTACCTGGCTTATGTAATATTCGTCTACCGGATTGAAATATCCACCCACGCCGTAATTCATCCTCGTCAATAAGATATAGATCTTCTCGTCCCCGTCTATCCCCGGATTCCATTCATCCCCGAAGGCGTCCTTCGTTTCAGGATAGATGACCTCGTCGAATTTCCCAGCTAGCTTCGCGACGAGAGAGGCCATGCGGAGCGTCTCGGCAGGATCCAAGGAATCATACACCTCCTTGTCGAAATAAAAATGAGCATTCTCGGATTCAAACATCAAGAATGCGGCCGTCTGGTCACGCCCGTAAAAATCATAGCTTTCTTCCACCAAGAAAACCGTCGACGTCTGCTCATCCGCAGCGAAAGCCGCGCTTTCCGGAGAAAGAATGAGGCCAAGCGCGACGACGGAAAGCCTGAGAAAGCGCAATATCGGGATATTATCGGATAGAGTTTTTATTTCCATAAGGCAGGTGTTTCTTATACTGATTAAGTATAGCAAAAATGCATAGCACGGTCAAAGAAAAGACCAGCGACCGGAACATCTCCCGGAAGGGACGTGAAATGGATCCGCCTGCGCAAAAACATCTTTTTTCCGCTCCGCCCACGGCGCGCTCTGCGGTTGACACGACGGGCGATTTCCGCTATCATATGACATACATCTTTCAGTATGTATTCCGGAAGGCCGGAAATTAGCGATGTTTCTGATGAGCCCCTCTTCTCACAGTCATCTCCTCATTGTTGTAAATAATACTTTACTGTAAAATATTTCCAAAGGGAGACGGGACAAGATTCAGAGTTGCTATTTTCCGGCCTTCCGGATTTTTCAAATCATAATCCCAGTACCTATGTACCAACGAACTAGGCTTCCGAGCGGAATAAGACTGATCAAGGCGCATAATAAAAGCATCGAGACAGTGACGGTCCTGGCGCTCTTTGCCACGGGATCGCGCGACGAAAGAGGCAAGACGGAGGGAATCGCGCATTTTCTCGAGCACATGCTCTTCAAGGGCACCAAGAAAAGACCGAGTTCCATCATGATCAATAAAGAGCTTGATGCCGTCGGCGCATCCAGCAATGCCTTCACAGAAAAAGAATACACGGGGTTCTGGATAAAGTGCGCCAAGAGAGACGCAGGGCTGGCGCTGGACATCCTTTCCGACATGATCCTGCGCCCTCTCCTTCGTGACAAAGATATCGCGAGCGAGCGAGGGCCGGTCTTGGAAGAGATAAACATGTACGAGGATGCGCCGATGCGAGACATCCCTTCAGTATTCGAACAGCTGCTCTTCGACGGCCACAGTCTGGCGCACGACCAGCTCGGTCCGGCAGAGAACGTACGGAATTTTACCCACAGAGACCTCCTCTCCTTCTACCGAAAGCACTACCGTCCGGACAATCTAGTCCTTGCCGTCTCAGGAAATTTCGACGAGAAGAACATCGACAAGGAAATCCGGAAATGCTTCTCGGCTTTTTCGAGAGATATCAAGACGGCCGGAAAGACGTGCTTCTTATCCCGGCAGACGAAGCCGGAAGTACTCCTCAAATACAAGGAGACCGACCAGACCAATATCTCCCTGGGGTTCCGAGCGCTGCCGAGCGGACACGAGGACGAATACGCGCTCGACCTCCTCAATATCATATTGGGCGGAAACGACAGCTCACGCCTCTTCGAGACGGTGCGCGAACGCGAAGGACTGGCTTACTACATCTACTCCTATTCCTGCGATTATCGGGATACGGGATATATAACGATACAGTCGGGCATCGGTAACGCAAATTGCGAAAAGGCCGTCGCCCTCATCATGGAAGAGCTCCGCCGTATCAAGGAATCGGGCGTCACGGAAGAAGAGCTTGGGCGCGCCAAGAGCTATGTGGAAGGCAAACTGGCTATCTCCCTCGAGTCATCGAGCGCACTTGCCGACTTCATCGCCATCCAGGAGCTTGCCACGGGCCGTATTTTGACCCCCAAAGAGAAATTTGATAAGATTAACGCAGTAACGACAGAGGATATACGGCGCATCACGCGCGATATCCTTACCCCGGATAAGCTGAATCTGGCGCTTATCGGACCTTTCAAAAATAAGAAGATCTTCGAGAGATTGTTAAGTATATAATTACGAAAATGAAAAAAGAAAAAATGCTGATCGATATCTCTTACGAGAGCATCTTTCGCCTGTTCGTGGTCATCCTGGTGATGTTCTTCTTTTACTACATCCGGGACGTGATCTTCACTATCCTGATCGCAGTGCTCCTGGCGCTCACGATGGAGCCGGCCGTTGACCGCATGCAAAGGAAGAACGGCATCCCGCGAGTATTCGGCACCGGTCTTATTTTCACATCCACTCTCGCCGTCATCCTGCTGCTCCTCTACATCGTCACGCCGACTCTTGCGAGCGAAATCACCCTAATGGCCAATACTCTTCCGCAATACCTTGAGAAATTCGATTACAGATACCTGATTGACAACGGGCAGAACATAGGACTAGATTCCGGCGCCGCGCAGAATATTCTCGCCAAGGTAAGCTCGACACTCAGCGATATAGCCGGTTATCTGGTGACGGGAACCATGGGGTTCGTGGGCGGGATATTCTCCGCTGTCCTTATCGCGGTCATTTCTTTCTACTTGGTGCTGGAAGACGACGGCATTGAAAAATTCATCCGCGCCACGCTTCCTGATGAATTCCACGAACGCGGCGTGCGTATCATAAACAAGACCGAGGAAAAGCTCGGACAATGGTTCATCGGACAGGTCACCCTATGCTTCGTCGTCGGAGCCTTTTCCTTCATCGGGCTTTCTCTCATCGGCGTCCCATATGCCCTGGTACTCGCGATAATCGCCGGCGCCCTCGAACTCATCCCTTACATCGGACCGATGCTTTCCGCCGTCCCAGCGATACTCATCGCGCTTACGGTTTCCCCGCAGATAGCAGCCATGACCTTCGTCCTCTATTTCCTCATCCAAGAGTTTGAGAATTATCTCATCGTTCCCAAGGTCATGGAGAAATCGGTAGGCCTGCACCCGGTCATCATCATCGTGGCCGCGGCAATCGGCGAGCAGCTGGCAGGTATCCTAGGCATGATCCTGGCCGTGCCCATAGCGACCGTCGTCGCCATCGTCTACAACGATATCAGGAAAGAAAAGGTAAAGGACTGTTGATGTAAATCCGATACCCATTAATCCGAATAAACCGATAAACCAATCATGGAAGAAAAGAACGGATACTATATCGCTACCTCTTATCGCCGCCGATTGAACACGCCCGCTACTAAATAAATTATCTATTGTCATGATCGATACTCACTCCCATATAGATTTCCCCGATTTCGACGAGATGCGCAGCGCCATGCTCGAGCGGTTTCGCAGTGCAGGCGGAGAGGCTATTGTCGACGTCGGCTGCGATATGAAGTCAAGCGAACGGGCGGTCGAGATGGCGCAGAAGGATGAGAATATATTTGCCTCCGTCGGCATCCATCCGCACGATGCCGATTCTCTCACTGAGGACAATCTTAGGCGCCTCGAGGAGCTTCTAGATGATTCCAAAGTCGTCGCCATGGGAGAGATCGGACTGGATTTCTTCAAAGAGCCTTTCTGCGCTCCCGAAGTGCAAGAAGGGGCATTTCGCAAGCAGCTCGGGCTTGCCGAAAAATGCGAAAAGCCTATCATCATCCATTGCCGCGAGGCGTACGCGGAAGTCTTGGAAATATTGAGAGGCTATAAGCCTTCCGGCTGGAAAGGCGTCCTGCATTGTTTCACCGCTAGTCCCGAAACGGCCAAGAAATTCGTCGACCTGGGATTCTACATCGGCTTTACAGGAGTGGTCACTTATTACAAGCCGGGGAGCAAAGATGAATCCTTCTTCCTTGATACCGTGAAATCCATGCCGCTAGACCGGATCCTGGTCGAGACTGACGCCCCCTACCTCACGCCCATCCCCCACCGCGGCGAGATCAACGAGCCGCTCTTCGTCCGCTATGTGATAGAGAAGATCGCCGAAATCCGGAAAATGGATGCCCGAGAGCTCGAAAGGATCACGAGCGAGAATGCAAGAAGACTGTTTGGCATATAGCATACAGAAAAAGCACGATAGAAAATCGTGCTTTTGATATACCCCGTACCATATCTTCCCCATAAAAAGGCCCCTTAGTATTTCTCTTCAGGCTCCTAGTGTCATAGGACAATTTATTAGAAGAGGAATCGCGAAGAATAACGCCAGACGGCTACAAGAATATCTTTGCGTCCTTTCGGGGCGGTTTTTATCATAATAAAAAGCTGAGACATAGACGTTTCAGCTTGGTAATTCTTCCGGAGCATCATCCCATCCGTAATAGATATAAAGAAAGATGCTCCTTTCTCCTGTCCTATCAGAACATGCCAGAAGGAAAAATTCCTCAGTTACCGCCATCACGAATCTTATGTCGCCTTCTTCGAACAAGATAGATCCTCTCTTTTTATTTAACAGTAAATGACCCGGATATTGATACTTTCCAGATGCTGCATCTCTTCCGAAAGCTCTCCATTCTCGCCGATAGCTTGCTTAGCGAGATAAGCAAGAAGATACTTCATGCTATTGAATCGACTTTCAATCAATTTTTCTGAGATTTTCAAAGGCGGGCAGATAATTACCCGGATAGACGCATCTTTCTTGTCTTTCTCTTCAGTCTCTTTGAGAAGCTGTGCGAGAAGATACAAGGCTGTAATCCTTTCTTTCGTTTCGGGACTCTTAGCAATGAATGTCTTTTTCTTCCCAAGTTCCAACTGGCATCCTAAAGCATAGATTTCGTATGCTTGCCGAAACCCCTTGATGAAGAAATAACCGCGCAGGATCGCCGTCACGTCCTCACCAAGACCGGCTGCACACTGAAAACTTGGCACGACATCATGGAAAGCTTCCGCATATCCCCAGACACAGGGATCTAATTTTTCCTTAGTCCATAGCAGTTCCAATGCTTCTTCACCCTCCTCTTATTTCTTTCCGGATATATTTTCAGTATCCTTGCCGTCATCATAGCCTCTCTCTCTTCTTTGTCAAATGGGTCAAAAAGAGGACAAGGCCGCGGCCTTGCCCGAATCAGAGTGTCATAGCTTTATCAAAGTATCGCAGTGCTTCTGCACCTCCACTCTTTTCTTTCCTTTTATCATTTCCTTCATTTCCGGCAGGAATACCGCGATCATCTTGAACAGGATAGCGGCCATGACGGGCATGTCCTCATATCCCGAGTCATATGCCTTTTCAAGAAGGCACCCATAGCTTTCCTTCGCCAGAGATACCATTTTCATATGGCATTCGAAATCTTCTTCTCTTGCCCGATCTAGTCTGTCACAGGAGATCCAGTTCTCCTCGTCTTCCACCATGAGCCGGAGGACTTCCGAAATCCCAAGAAGCATCCGAGATAGCTCTTCTGTCTCAGGACAATGATAGATTTCGGTCTGCGTACATCTGCCACCTTCTTCCGTGAATGAGATCGTGAAAGACACGAGATTCTGCTCGATTCCGAAATCTTCCATCAGATATGTTTCGATGGATCTCTGCGCACACAGCCTTTTTTTCGCTTGTTCAGTCAATCCTTATCAACCTTTTTATTTTTTCGCACGGTTCTTTCGTGCAGGGTTTCATTATACTCCGGAAACAGGCAGGAATCAACCTCCGGCACCGCTATCAGAAATATGCGAGGAATCAAGATTTCTTGCGCACAAAAAAGAGCCGTTTTATAAGGCATATGCCCAGGCTCCTTAACTTACTTTGATCATTCTCTTCACCAAATCCCAATTTATGGGCATCGGCGCGGGAAATATCTCGATGAACATTTTTCTGAAGATATAGATTATCAACTCATTGCTGAACGGCTGTGAAAGCGCCAATCCTTCCTCACGCATCTTCTCTATCTTTTCTCTCTCGTCAAGATTCCATTCCCAGAAACTTCTTCCCAGCATGGGATCATTATGGCAGATGATGAGCCGTTCTTCGCGTAAGTCTCTGATCAGAGAACTCGCTGTTATGAGCCCATCCAGGAACTCTGGCAAGGAACAAGAAGATACGCTATTATCCGTATTACGTCCTTCCTGTCTCTCAAGACTTTCCAGATTCCCGATGGCGCTATAAAGGGCGCATAGCGTCTTCCCCATTTCCGAGGTCTCTTCGCCGATACCGCTCCTATAAGAAAAGCTGTAGGGACGATATGAGAATTTCAACAAATCTTTCACATCTACCCATTCTTTTCCTCTTGTCAGCTCATCGACTTCGCGATCAGCTTCTTCCAAGCCAGTGATGCTGCTAAGGTAAATCCGATTCCGGATCATATAGGTATCCACTTCCATGTGTCGGCAAGGAGTGGAAATATCCTTCTCGAGGACATCCCGTATTATAGCCAGCATGACAGTTCTGAACATGGCATAGTTTTCCCACGACAACTCATTTTCCTCCTTCGGATCTCGATCCGTACGCATATCATACAGCTTTTCATTTTCTTGTCAACCAAGCCATTTTGAGCTAAGATTAGATAGAGTAATCTGTTAACCCTTACTTCTATATGAGCAAATACAATTTCCAGAAAATCGAGAAAAAGTGGCAGGACGAATGGGATAAAAGCGGAATTTACCGGGCCGAGGATTTCTCATCGAAAGAGAAATTCTACTGTCTCATCGAATTCCCCTACCCGTCCGGAGCGGGTTTGCACGTAGGACACGTCAAGCCGCACGTAGCGATGGACATCGTTAGTCGCAAGAAGCGAATGCAGGGCAAGAACGTGCTTTACCCCATCGGTTGGGACGCTTTCGGACTTCCGACGGAGAATTTTGCCATCAAAACCAAGCGCCATCCCGCAGACGTCACGCGTGATAATATCGCCAATTTCACTAGACAGATCAAGAGTTATGGTCCGAGTTTCGACTGGTCGCGGGAGATCAACACCACCGATCCCGCATATTACAAATGGACGCAATGGATATTTCTCAAGCTTTATAATAGCTTCTACGACGAAGAACAGGACAAGGCCCGGCCGATCGGGGAACTCCCGATCCCGGAAGATTTGGACGAGATCGGACGCAAGAAGTACATCGACGATCATCGCATGGCCTACGAAAAAGAGATGCCCATCAACTGGTGCCCGAGCTGCAAGATCGGGCTTGCCAACGAAGAAGTGATCGGCGGCACCTGCGAACGCTGCCATGCCGTAGCGGAAAAGAAGAATGTCCGGCAATGGATGCTCAGGATAACGAAATACTCCGACAGGCTCATCACGGACCTCGACACCGTAGATTATCTCGACAAGATCAAGACCCAGCAGGTCAACTGGATCGGAAAGAGCGAAGGCGCCGAGATCGATTTTCCGGTAAAAGCCGAGGGCGACGATAAGCTATCGGATAATCTGCGCGTCTTTACCACCCGCCCTGACACCATCTTCGGCGTAAGCTATATGGTAGTCGCGCCGGAACATCCTATCATCGGGAAATACAAGGAAAGCATTTCCAACTGGAACGAAGTATATGCATACGCTGAAGAAGCAAAGAATAAATCCGACCTCGACCGCACGGATCTTAATAAGGAAAAGACAGGAGTAGAGCTTCTCGGCATTAAGGCGGTCAATCCGGTAAATGGCGAACTCATCCCCATCTGGACTTCGGATTACGTCCTCTCCGGCTATGGCACCGGCGCCATCATGGCGGTCCCAGCGCACGATACGCGCGACATGGAATTCGCACTCAAATTCGACATGCCGATAAAGTCAGTCATCGAACCCAAAGGCGGAAAGACCGCTATCCTTGTCCACGGCTTCGAAGACGACGATAACGGACAGTTCTCGCCCTGGAAGGACGGCTGGATCAAGGAGAAACTCACGCAGTTGGGATACGAAATCATCGCCCCCAACATGCCGCACTCCCACCATCCGAAACGAGATGAATGGGTTTCTTTTCTCGCGCGGTTCAATGATAAGATAAACGAAAACACCATCTTCATCAGCCACAGCCTGGGCTGCGCGGCAGTGACGGATTTCATCAATTCGCTCGACAGGAAAGTCAAGGCGGCTTATTTCATCGCGCCTGCGAACGGGACGATGGATTTTGTGAAATTCCGCAGCGAATGGCGCAATGAGAATTCCGATATCGACAGCGTGGAAGTCTTCGCCCATGGCAAAGCGATCGACTGGAGCAAGGTCAAGGACCAGGTCGAAATCGTCAAAGTCATCCTTTCGGATAATGACAGATATATTCCTTACGAAGAGACGAGGAAGGCTTTCGAAGAAAGAGGGATCCCATGCATCACCCTCCACGAACAGAAGCACTTCATCGGGAGGAGGATCCCGGAGCTTTACAGCGAGATTACACGTGATACCTATATCGAAGAAGGCATTGCGATCAATTCGCATGAATGGAGCGGACTTGAAACTCCGGAATTTAAGAGAGTTATTACGGAGCATTTCGAGAATAACGGACTTGGGGAAAAGTCAGTCAATTACAAGCTGCGCGATTGGGTATTCTCTCGCCAGCACTATTGGGGCGAGCCCATTCCAATCATCAAGTGCAAGCATTGCCTTGCAGATAAGCTCGACGTGAAAATGACGGTCAACTTCGCCAAGAAAGAAGTCTTCCGTCTGATCCAGAATGGCGCGAAAACCGTCGAGACGAGAGCGCTCAATCCCGAAGAACCGGACAGATATTTCGGCGACGTCAAAGCGGGAGATCTGGTCAGGCTGCGCGATAAACGCTCGGAAGATTTCGAGATCGTCCGGGTCACTGACGTGAAGAATTATAAGGACCTGGGAGAACTTTTCGAAGATAAGGAGATCCTTCCGAAGATATTCCCTGATTTCTCGGACAGCCACGATTACGCACGGCTCGAAAAAGAGTACAGCTTCACCGCGGACTATATCGAAAGGATAAAGAAGAACGGCCTCGTCGCTTGGGAATTCGAGAAGATGGATGTGACACAGAAGATCCCGCTTACGGAAAGTGATCTCCCGCTCGAGCTCCCCGATGTCAAGAATTACGAACCTACCGATACGGGCGAATCACCGCTTGCCGGCATAAAGGACTGGGTGGATGTCGCCTGTCCCGTCTGCGGCAAAATGGCCAAACGTGAAACCGATACCATGCCCAACTGGGCAGGATCCAGCTGGTATTTCCTCCGCTATGTCGATCCGAAAAACGACCAGGCTTTCGCCGACCGTAAAAAACTCGATTATTGGACCCCGGTAGATCTCTATAACGGCGGAATGGAACACACGACACTCCATCTCCTATACTCGCGCTTCTGGCACAAGTTCCTCTTCGACTTAGGGTACGTCCCGACGTCGGAACCTTATAAGGCGCGACGGAGCCACGGCATGATCATCGCCGAAGACGGCCAGAAGATGAGCAAATCCCGCGGCAACGTCGTCAATCCGGATGACATCATCCGCGATTACGGCGCGGACACTTTACGCGTCTATGAGATGTTCATGGGTCCCTACTCCGAAGCCATCGCCTGGAACACCAATAGCCTCATCGGCGTACATCGTTTCTTGGAGAGAGTCTGGAATCTCCAGGACAAGGTCCGCAGCGATGCCTCCAGTAAGCAGAAGATCCTGCTCGCCTCGAACAACCCCGGCAAGCTCCAGGAACTCAAGGATAATCTCAAGGGCTTCGACATCATAGCGCTCGGCGACCTGGAAGAGAAATATCCTGAGCCGAAAGAAGACGGCGAAACCTTCGAGAAGAATTCCCTCATCAAGGCGAAGTATTACGCCAAGAAGACCGGCTATCTTACCGTCGCCGATGACAGCGGCCTCTCGGTCAAAGCCATGGACGGCCGTCCCGGCGTATACTCCAGCCGCTTCGCAAACGGCGATTATACCAAAGCTCATGAGCAGATATTCGAGGGACTGGAAGGTAAAGACCGCGGCGCCTTCTTCAAGTCCGTCGTGACGATCTATGACCCGAAAGCAGATAATTTCCGGCAATTCGAAGGCATCTGCGAAGGCCGCATCGCGGAGAAAGCTGTCGGCACGAACGGTTTCGGCTACGACCCGATCTTCATTCCGAACGGCCTCGATAAGACTTTCGGAGAAATCCTATGGGAAGAAAAAGCGAAATACGACCACCGCGCCAAAGCGACCGCAAAACTCAAAGAATATCTCAAAAGCCGTCTGGACACGGAAGAGATAGAATCGCTTCGCCACAAGACGATCAAGAAAGTGACCGAGGACATAGATGATCTCAAGTTCAATACCTGCATCTCGCAGCTCATGATCCTCGCGAACGCCTTCGAGAAACAAGAGAGGATATCAAAGGATCATTTCGAGACTTTCGTCATTCTCCTGGCTCCTTTCGCTCCGCATATCGCGGAAGAACTCTGGGCAAATCTCGGCCATACAGGGAGCATACATGTCTACGAGTGGCCGGCATCTGATCCTGCACTCATCCGCGATAAAGAGATCGAACTGGTAGTACAGGTGAACGGCAAGGTGAGGGATAAGATAAGAGTCAATGCGGAAATCTCGGAAGAGGAGATGCGCTCTATTGCCCTCTCAAGTACGAAAGTTACGCGCTGGTTCGAAGGCAAAGAGCCACGGAAAATCATAATAGTAAAAGAAAAGCTGGTAAGCATAGTGCTCTAGATTTCATGTGGATGATATAAAAACAAGCCCTCCGGCTTGTTTTTTGTTCTGGCCTTCTCCCATAGATATTAATGCCACACCCTTTCGGGCGTGATCCCAGATGCATCTGTATCTTACCATACATATAAATCCAATCCTTTGTCATTCCGAGTGGAGCCGTAGGCGGAATCGAGAAATCCCTCTCTTAACTCGCACTAACTTAAACGTCGAGAATCTGGCCTTTTGGAAACATCCGAGAGGTCGGACTTCAGGCATTACATCAGTTTCACTGCCGGGCCTTCTTTATAGAGATTAAGTTCTCCCTGGTTGACGGAATAGATAGCTTCATCGCTGCCGCCATGAAGGAGAAATTCACTTGCGGTCATATCTATCCAATGCTTGGTCTGGTCGCCGTTTATTTCCCAGACCTTATCGGTGGGGGCCGGCGTGCCGTTCGCTCCGGTATTTACCCGTACCCAGTCGGAGAGCGAATATCCTTCCAAGCTTTCCACTTGCTTGAGATTCTCCCATTTGAGGTGCTTGTAATAATTGAATATCTCCAAGGAAACGATGTGGCGGATATAGACGGTATTGCCGATTATCTTCACGATATAGACAGCAAAAGGATTGAAGGAATTGCGGCACTGGATAATGTCACCGTCAAGGAGGTTCCTGTCGATGACTTTCACTGTCCGGACCGCCGTGGCGATATTTCCAGCCTCATCGGTGGCGGTATATGTGATCACGTATGTCCCCGGAACTTGGGTATTGACGGTGCCCGATACCATTACGCAGACAGGGCTCCTTTCTCCGTCCTTGGCCGTCGCTCCCATTTCCCGATACACGCTCCCCTTTTCCAGAAAGAGAAGCTCTTTGCCGGAAATCGTGATTACCGGCGCTTCTTTGTCTATGTTGGTGACTTTGGCAAAGGCAGTGCCTGCATTTCCGTCACTGTCGACGAATTTGAAGACGAAGGTGCCGTTTTGTGTGAATGTATGAGTATATCCGCCACGGCTAGTTATTGTCACTTCCTCGCTGGGAATCAGGGTGGCAATCACGTTCTTGTTAGTAAGAGAAGTGATATTATAGGATATCGCAGCTGTCGGATATCCGTCATCCTCCGCCGGAATTATCGTCCTGACGGTATAAACGCGAATACTCCCATCTTCGGCAGTTACGGTGTAATTGACAGGCTTGGAAAAATCTCTTTTCAAGCCGGATGCCGGGGTCACCGTAGCTCTTATCGAAAGATAGATATCCGGAGCCAGCGTGGAGGCGTCGGTGTCTGCGGGGAGCTCCACGGTTATGATGTTTCTGGCATTATCTATATCCGCCGTCACTCCTCCCAATATGAAATTGGTTATAAGATTTTTTGAACTTAATTGATTCGTCGGAATATCTTCGACAACGACAACCGTCACTTGATAGGTCCGGCTATTGCCATTTTCAGCCGTGACGGTATAAACGACCGGATTGGTAAAATCTTTCGAAGCCCCTGAAGGAGGATTGGCAGTCGCTTTGGCAGAAACGATGAAAGTGGGAGCAAGCGAGGTTGTGCCGGTCCCTGCCGGCAAATTGACGGTGATGGTGCGGTTAGTCTCGTTAATCGTGCCCGCCTGCCCCGCCAACATGAATGATGTGATGGAATTTTCCGAGCTTTTCGCTATCTCCACTACCGCCGTGACCGTATATGCCTGCGTGCTGCCGTCTTCGGCAGTCACGGTGTAATTGACCGGACCGGAGAAGTTTCTCAACACGCCCGAGGCTGGATTTACCGTAGCTTTGGGCGAGACGGTGATAGTGGGAGCAAGCGAGGTGACGCTGGTTCCCGCTGGCAGATTTATGGTGATAGTACGATTAGCCGCATCTATTGATCCTGTCTGGTTTTTCAATACGAAAGAAAGTATATCTTTGGCAGAGCTCTTTGCAACTGCCACCGTAACCGTGTAC
>CAZDCJ010000008.1:0-19294 GCA_964503935.1 uncultured Candidatus Saccharibacteria bacterium | reverse complement strand
ATTGCGTACTTCCGTCTTCGGCCGTCACGGTGTAGGTAACCGGAGAAGAGAAATTTCGCGCCGTTCCCGAGGCCGGATTTACCGTAGCTTTGGGCGAGACGGTGATAGTGGGAGCAAGCGAGGTGACGCTGGTTCCCGCTGGCAAAGTGACGGCGATGGTGCGATTAGTCTGATTGATAGTTCCTGCCTTGCCGCTGATGTTGAAAGAAACGACCTGTTTTTGCGTACTTTTGACTATCGGAGGAACATAAGTCGTCAGCTTTTGATACGCCTGCAAAGCATCTACTCTTCCGTATCCGTAAACGTAATCAAAGCCGCTCGCTCCTAGATCTACGGCTGATTTGTAGATTCCATCCCGTATTTGTGATCCGGTAAGGCCGGGAAAAGCTCCCCACATCTGGGCGACAACCGCCGCTACTCCCGGCGCAGCAGCGCTAGTGCCTGAAAAAGTCTTGCTAAAACCGCCGGACCCGGTCACGGACATGTCGGTGATTCCTACTACGCTCGGCTTGGGGCGCAGTCCTATTCCGGTAATGGTCACCGGCCCCTGCCCGGAATAATTGGCTATGGTATCATACCCGGCATCGGTTGATGAAATGGCGCCGACAGTCATGGTGTTAGGAGTTCCCCCGTGTCCGAAAATCGAGTCTACGGAAGACATATTGGACGGATCCACGTTAAGGCCAGCTACGGGATGGTAGTTCAGTTCCAGTGTCTTTGCTCCCGCGCCCGTCTTTTTCCTGATTTCAAGACGATAAGTGAAATTATTAGGACTATTATTATTCAAAAAAACGGTTTCAAGCGGCAGATCGTTCCCATCTTGGATATTAGCGCTTTCTCCTGCCTTGGCCCCCGTATCGTAATTGTATACTACCAGATCGTAATCGTTTCCAGATTGGGTAAATACGTCATTCCATTGCAATACGATATATGTGGATTGTCCGGGGGTCAGCATTCCGTAGAGGTATTTCTTGCTGCTCGATCGGCCTCGACTGAAGTCGTGAGAGACTCCGCTTCCGTCATCGTAATACGCTCCCTGGTAATGAAGATTGGCATTATTCCCCGCCGTAGAGACGAATATTATATCTTTCTGCTCCATCAGGACTTCCATATGATGGCCTATGTAGCCGTTTTCAAAATATGGCTCCGTATTCATCTGCACATCGTCCACGATGACCTTGCACCCCGCTGCCGCCAATGCATCGACGGCTTTCACATATTGGAGATCGTCTGTTCCCGCATCATGAAAATACAAATTTGCTCCCGGAGCCATGTCGTATATGATTTCCATCATCGCGATACCCTCTTCTCCGCCTATCTTATCGCTGAGGACCGTCACAGTGGAAGGAAGGTCTCCGGACGCCTGGGCCTGAGAAAGATGGTTTACCCCATTGGAAATGACTCCTACCTTAACGCCGTTTCCTTTCTGATTATAGGTAGAACGCACGGTGGCAGTCTTCAGTATGGCATCCGCTTGGGCAGTGACGGATCCGGCATTGAAAGAAAACGGGGTGACCGTACGAAGGTTCTCCACTTCCGGTCTTTGCGAAAGCGCTTCTATCTTGCTCACCTCGACATACGCGGAAAGAAAATGAGATTCGTCGTCTTTCCCTCTTATTTCCCACAAAAGACTGTCAACGGCATCAATAGGAATGCCTTTCTGGAGATACACGTAGAGATAAACCAGATCTCCGGCTGGCCTGGAGGCTGTCCGGGTCATGACTCCCCTGAAAGAATCCGCCGCTCTCGCGTACTTATTCTGCGCCCTCAAGGAGTCGATGTGGCTATCCGAAGTTTCGGCAGGTAACCGGAAAGAAGGATCGAGTAATTTAAGCAGGTCCGTATCAAGTTTCTTCCTGTCTCGGGAAAGAGCATCCTTCTTGGCGAAGCTATACCCGTATTCCGCCGATGCGGAAAGACCTAAAGTACTTATCTGAGATAAGAGAAGAAGGGACATGAGCCAGACGCAGCCCCTGGGAAGAAGATTACGATTCATCTGTTTGCTTAATAAATTATTAGCAATATCGCCGCAAAATAATGCTGACAAAAAGAGCCTTATCTAGATAAAATAAAAACCCGGCTCGTCGCGACAGTACCAGGGAGTATCTTCTAGCAGCTGATCAGTTCCGAAAACCGGGAAATCCTATCTCTTGAATAATTATAACAATTTGAAAAAAAAATACAAACAGCTGGCAAGTCAATAATCTTGACGCTGAAGGTACAGAATGAATTTCCGCCCAGCAAGCTGTCGCGGAATTGATAAGTCAAATCTTAAAAAAAGTTTTCATCGTCAATCGATCAGTTTTTTCTCGTCTGCAGATAATCCTGCAGGATTATCCGCGCGGCCTCCTGATCGAGAACGGCCTTGATGTCTTTAACGCCAGCGGCATGAAGATTGTCTTCAGCCATCTTGGAGGTAAGCGCCTCGTTCATCGTATCGATAGGAATATCTATGCCTGCGCGCAGCCGCTCGATGAATTCTTTTACCGTACGGGTCTGACCGCTCTCGCCACTGAACCCGACCGGCAATCCAACCACGACAGCACCCATATCTTCTTCATCAACAAGGCGCGCGATTTCAGATACAGCATCATCTATACCCTGATTTGCAAGCGTCAGAAAACGGCGGGCTAATTTCTCCTGGGGATCCGAGAGAGCCAGTCCGATACGTTTTTCGCCGTAATCTATGCCGAGTATTATGCTCATAAGGTAACTAATGACTTACAACAAGCAGCTGATAACGATGAAGTGCGCTATAGCTTGTCGTCCCGGGATTCGCGAAGCGAATATCCGAGGCCCCGTACGAAAGCGCATACAGCCATTATCAATTGCATAGCTTGGGAATTCCGGATATTTTGGATTACCAAAATTCCGGGATGACAGCCTGAATATCTATAGGATCTTCTCCTCTTCCCTTAGGGTCAATACCCGGAAGCCGTCTTCCGTGACCGCTATCGTGTGCTCGAAATGCGCGGAAAGCTTGCCGTCAATCGTCCTGATCGTCCAGCCGTCATCATCTACCTTGATGTGATATCTGCCTTCATTCAGCATGGGCTCGATGGCTATTACCATCCCCGGATAGAGCTTGAGTCCCGTATCCGCCTTGCCGTAATTGCACACTTCCGGCGCCTCATGGATACTGCGTCCGACACCGTGTCCGACCAGATCACGTACCACGGAAAAGCCGCCGCTCTCCGCACAGGTCTGGATGGCATTTCCGAGCGTTCCTAAGCGATTCCCCGGCGCGACTTCCTTGATCCCCTCGTAGAGAGACTGCCGGGTCACGTCCATGAGCTTCTGCGCCGTCTCACTCACCTTGCCTGCGCCTACGGTTATCGCGCTATCTGCATGGAAGCCTTTGTATTTGAGGCCCGCATCAATGCTGACGATATCGCCTTCCTTTATCATTTTCCCGAATGGAAAGCCATGCACGATCTCATCGTTCACAGAAAAGCAGAGCGCGGAAGGGAAGGGATCGGCGCCTCTTTCCGGCTGATAGTGGAAGAATGAAGCCTCTGCCTTATGTTCCTTGATGAATTTTCTCGCGATCTCTTCGAGCTCGTCTCCATAGACTCCCGGCGCTACTTTATCTCCCAAGATCGAAAGAAGCTCCGCGAGCAGCTTCCCGCTCTCGGCCATCACTTCGATCTCCTGCTTGCTCTTCAGATTTATATATCCTCTACGCATACGATTGGCTTATATGATAATCATCTGGTATGAGAAATAGCGGGGAATTATCCCGCTTTCTCGATACGCCCCTTGATTTCCTGGAAAATCTCTTCGATCGTCTGGGTGCCGTCTATCTCGATCAATTTCCCCTTCTCCTTGTAATAACCGATTACCGGTCCCAGGATCTCCTTGCTCCAAGCCAGCCTCTTCTGGACTTTCTCCGGCGAATCATCTTCTCTCATGAAGATCGGGCTCCCGCATGTCGGACATTTGTCATCTTCGCCATAGACATCCTTGCCAAAGATGAGAGAGTGTCCGTTGTCCCGGCAGAGTCTGCGGCTCGAGATGCGGCGGAGCGATTCTTCCTCGGTAAGCTTGATGAAGAAGATCAGATCGAACCCGTGCAAGTCCAGCTCGTCGAATTTCTCGTCCCAGTAGTGTACCTCTTCGATACGCCTCGGCGTGCCGTCAAAGATTATTCCCCGCGATCGGTCGATGCCGTCCATGGTCTCGTCCAGGATTTCCCGTACGATGCTCCAGGGCACGAATTCACCGTTCTTATTGATCAGTACATCAATCATCTTTCCGACCTTCGTACCTTCCTTGGCGATCTTCCGGAGGATACCTCCGGTCTCAAGATGCTGGAGGTCATACTCCTTCGCGAGTAATTTTGCCTGCGTCCCTTTTCCCGAACCCTGCGATCCCATTATGACAATGTTTATGTTCTTTTTCATGAATGATATTATCTTAACTTATGCCGGATCCGCATCTTTCTTGCCTTTCTCGATCCAGCCGCGCATTTCATTAAATACTCCTTCGATCGGCCGCTTGCCATCTATCTCGATAACCTCGCGCTTCTTCTTGAGAAACTCGATCACGAGCGAAGTCTCTTTCTTATAGTCTTCCAGCCTCTTCTTTATCGCTACGAGATTGTCATCTTCCCGCGTATATATCTCTCCGCCGCAAAGCAGGCACTCGCCGCTTCCGAGATCGCGAGCATCGAAGACTTCCTTGCATTTCCTGCATAGCCTGCGATTAAGAAGCCGTTCGATGACTTCTTCATCGCCTATATTTATGAGGAATACGAAATCTATCTTCTTGTCCTTTTTCTCGAATACGTCGCATAGCATCTCGATTTCGCTGAGCTTTCGCGAGAATCCGTCGATGACCATTCCCTGATCGCCCAGCTTTGAGAATTCCTCCTCAATCATCTGGAATATCCACTCCGAAGGGACAAAACCTTCCTGTAGCGCCGCTTTCACCTGCCGGCCGAATTCCGTATCCTGAGCTGCCATATTGCGGAGTATCTCGCCGCTCTGAAGATGCCTCAGGCCGTATTTTTCCGCGAGAAGCTTCGCCTGGGTCCCCTTCCCGGCCCCTGAAGGTCCGATCAGCAGGATGTTAAAGTTACCGTCCATAATAGTATTATTATCCCTATATACATTTTACACCATATCGCGCAAACCACAAAACTAAAACGGTCCTTTCAAGCGACCGTCTTAGTTCGTAAATGAGTACTATATCTCCTCGTAATCCCTCATCGTAAGCTGAGAGTCTATCTGCCTTATAGTATCCAGTACCACTCCGACCACGATCAGTACGGAAGATCCGCCGATGGTAAAGGTCTGGACATTGGTCAAGTTCTGGCCGATAACCGGCAAGACTGCCATGAGACCAAGAAATACCGCCCCTACGAAGGTTATACGGTTGATGACCTTCTCCAGATACTCCGCCGTATTCCTTCCTGGCCTGATGCCGGGAACGAATCCACCGTGCTTCTGCAGGTTCTCCGCGACGCTCTTGGCATCGAATACGATAGAGGTATAGAAGTAGGTAAAAAGGAATACCATTACGAAATAAAGTATCTCGTAGAATGGCTGGTTATCGAAAAGGTTCTGTATCCATATCGCTGCGCCGGAAATCTGCGGATTGGGGTTCCTTACCAGGAACTGAGCCACGATAGTCGGGAAAAGCATGATGGACATCGCGAAGATGATTGGCACCATTCCCGACGAATTGACGCGAAGCGGCAGGAAAGTCGATCCTCCGCTACGGGTGACTTTCGCCCCCGAAGTGCGGCGCGCATAGGATACGGGGATATTCCGCTGCCCCTCGGTGATGATGACCACGCCAATCACCACAATTATCGCCAGCGCGAGCAAAATGACTACCGTCGTCCAGGGAATCTTGCTTTCCATGGTCATCATGGCCGCGCTCGGAATGCCAGAAACTATACCGGCGAAGATTATGAGCGAAATCCCGTTCCCGATATTCTTTTCCGAAATGAGCTCTCCCAGCCACATCATGAAGATCGTACCGGCGGTGATACTCAGGAGCGCGTATGTGATCTCGGTATTGCCCACTCCGGCAAGCACCACGCCTTCATTGCGAAGGAGCGTGATCATTCCGAAACCCGAAAGCAATGCCAAAGGCACGGTAAGGAGCCTGGTCAGCTGGTTGAATTTCCTCCTGCCTTCTTCTCCCGATTCGTGATATATCTCCTTCATCTTCGGAGAGATCATCGTGAGGAGCTGCATGATGATAGATGCCGTGATGTAAGGACCTACGCCAAGCATCACCAGCGAAAAGTTCTCCATTGAGCTTCCAGTCAGGAGATTCATCATGCCCAGCATCTGGTTACTCCGGAAGAGCGCCGAAAGACGCTCACTGTCGACGATCTGGATCGGGATGTGTGCCGCCAGACGGAAGACTACAAGGAGGAATGCCACATATACGATCTTACCCCGAAGTTCCTTATCCTTCAGGATTTGTGTGATTTTTCTCATCGTAAGAATTTTAAGATTTTATTTCAGGCAACGACACTGATCTCTCCGCCAGCCTTCTTGATCTTCTCCTCGGCGGTCTTCGACACCAGACAGTCTTCGAAGACGACCTTCTTGCTTATTTCGCCGCTTCCCAGGATCTTGACAGCGGCTCCTTTGCCGCTCCGAATGAGGCCTTTCTGAAAGAGCGTTACGGGATTCACCGTCTCGCCGCTCGCAAAAATCGCTTCTATCTGAGCAAGGTTCACTGCCAGATTCTTCGGTCTCAGGCTCTTGAAGCCTCTGAGTTTAGGAGTCTTGCGGAAAAGCGGGATCTTTTCTCCCTGGAAGTTCTTTCCTTTTCCGCCTCCGCTACGCGACTTCTGTCCTTTGGTACCGCGGGTCGCGGTAGTTCCGTGCGCGCCTCCCCGGCCGACTCTCTTCTTCTTCGTCTTGGGATTCGGCTTTAATTGATGTAGCTGCATATATGATAGACTTTATCTGGATTAATATTCGGATTACTCCTCTTTCTTAGGCTTAGCGGCCAAAGGCTTGGTGACTTTCTTCTCTTCCTTCGCTTCTTTCACTTCCGCCTTAAGAGCATCCTTTTCGAGAGCTGCTTTCTTTGCTGCTACAGCAGCAGCGGCTTTCTCCCTCTTCTCGGCCTCCACCTTCTCCTTTTTCATCTCGCCCACAGTCTTCACGGAGAACGTTTCCAGGGCCTTGATAGTCGCCCGGGCATTGCTGAGCTTGTTCTTGGATCCGAGCATCTTCGCGCTGATGTCGCCGATACCGACAAGGCTCATGACAGCACGCACTGCGCCGCCGGCTACGATTCCGCGTCCTTTGACGGCTGGCTTGATGAGCACGCGGGCGCTGCCCACTTTCATCTCTACCGGATAAGGAACGGTATTCCCGTGGAAGCTTATCTTCACGAGACCCTTCTTAGCCTGCGCGACCGATTTCTCCGTCGATATCTTCATGTCCGGCCCCTTGGCCACGCCGACGCCGACGCGCCCCTTCTTGTCACCGATAACCACGGTGGTCCGGAAGCTGAATCTCTTGCCGCCCTTGACCACACGGGTCACGCGGGCGATATCAATCACCTTCTGGTCGAATTCCGGCTTCTCCCGCTTCTTTCCGAAGCCGCCTCTTCTTTTCTTGTCGTCTTTCTTTATCATATTTTGAAGCAAACGCTTATTAATAAATTAGAATTCAAGTCCGCCTTCTCTCGCACCCTCGGCAACCGCCTGGGTCCGGCCGTGGTACTGGTATCCGCCCCGATCGAAGACAGCTTTCTTGATATTCTTCTCAATCGCTTTCCCCGCGATGATCTTGCCGGCTTCCTTGGCTTTTTCCACCTTGGTCTTGCCCGCTTTCACTTCAGCATCGACTACGCTAGCGATGGTCTTACCGGAGACGTCGTCGATAAGCTGAATATAAAGCCCCTTGTTGCTCCTGAAGACGTTCAGCCGGGGGATTTCAGCCGTCCCTGAAACTTTGGCACGCACGCGATTGTGCCGTCTCAGTCTCCCTTCTCTTTTGGCTTTCACTTTGTCTATCATATTTATACTTGATATTATCTTAAATATTTAAGCGCATTTCCTATTAGCTTCCGGAGCCGACTTTCTTTCCAGCTTTCCTGCGGACCTTCTCGCCGACATAGCGTACGCCCTTGCCCTTGTAAGGCTCCGGCTTCCTCAGCTTGCGGATTTCCGCCGCTACCTGCCCCACCTGCTGCTTGTCGATGCCGCTTATGGTTATGATATTCTTTTCCACCGTGAATTTGATCCCCTGCGGAGCCTTGAAAGCGACCGGATGGGAGAAACCCAAAGCCATGTCCAGATCGTTCCCTTTGAGAGCGACCTTGTAACCGACCCCCTGGAGCTCCAGCTGCTTCTCATAGCCCTTGGTCACGCCCACGATCATGTTAGCGATGAGATTGCGGGTAAGCCCCCAGAATGCGTATAGCCTCCTCGCATCTTTCTTCGGAGTGACGATAATCTCGTTGTCCTTGGTCTCGATGTTAATCTCCGCATGAAAGCTGGCAGAGAGCTCGCCTTTCGGACCTTTCACGCTGACCTTGTTGTTATCACCATATGTGACCGTGACACCATTCGGGATCTCTATGGCTTTTTTTCCTATCTTGCTCATATATATTATCTAAATTATATCTTATTACGGAGTAGGCCCATCTTACCAGACTTTGAACACGAGCTCCCCGCCCAGGCCTTTCGCCTTGGCATCCTCGTCGGTCATCAGTCCCTGTGAAGTGGAGATGATAGCAAGGCCATATCCGTTGAGAATCTTAGGTATCTTGCTCTTGCCCACGTATACTCTCTGTCCCGGCCGGCTGACCCGCTGGATCTCGGAAATCGCGTACTTCTCGTCGTTCTTCTTGAGCACGATCTCCAAAGTGACTTTGAAGCCCTTCTTGTACTGGATCACGTCCTCGATATAACCCTCTTTCTTGAGGATCTTTGCGATGGCCAACTTGAAATTCGAAGAAGGCATCTGTACTTTGATGTGGTTAGCTCTTTGCGCATTCCTTATCCGTGTGAGCATATCCGCGATTGGATCTGTCATAGTCATATCAAAAAATTAACATTATTTATAAGACTCTATATGTAAACGGCTTAGTTTCAAATCAAGATTACCAGCTGCTCTTCTTCACTCCGGGCAATTCTCCCTTGCTCGCCAGTTCCCGAAAGCAGATCCGGCAAAGGTCGAACTTGCGGAGATATCCGTGATTCCTGCCGCACTTCCAGCATCTATGGATGGTGCGTGTGGAAAACTTCGGTTTTTTGTTCGCTTTTACTATTAATGCTGTTCTTGCCATAGTAATTGTTCTGATTAGTTAATATTATTGGACGATCTTCTCTACGATCGGAAGACCTAGTTTCCGTAGGAGCACGCATGCTTCATCGTCCGTCTGGGCACTGGTGGCGATGTTCACTTCCATTCCAAAGATAGTCTTGATGTTGTCCCGGGTGACTTCGGGAAAGACTATATGTTCTTTGATACCGATGCTGTAATTTCCCTTCCCATCAAAAGCGTTCTTCCGAAGGCCGCGGAAGTCCCTTACCTGAGGGAGTACCACGTTACTGAGCCTGTCCAAGAATTCATACATCCGCTCGCCGCGCAATGTCACCATCATGCCTACCGGCATCCCCTCGCGGATCTTGAAGCTGGAGATAGCTTTCTTCGCTTTGGTGATTACCGGCTTCTGGCCCACGATATTCTCAAAATCCTCGGTGATGTTCTTGAGGTCGTCGCTGCTGTTCCTCAGGATATTTCCCAGACCGACATTGACCACGACCTTCCTCACTTTCGGCACAGCCATCACGTTCGGATAATCCCTTTCCTTCTTGAGTGCGGGAACGATCTCCTTCATGTATCTCTCTTTTAATCTTGACTTGTACATAAGAGTTTCTTAATTGCTTTACTTATTATCTTTTATCTTATCGCTGATGGGCTGCTTGCACTTCTTGCAGATGCGGAACTTGTCGCCATTCTCAGAAACCTGATACCCGACCCTCGTCTCTTTGCCGCAGTTCGGGCAGATAAGCATAGTATTTGAAACCTCGATCGGCATAGCCACGGTTATCCTCTGCCCTTTTCCTCCTGAGCGATTCGGCCTGGTGTGCTTGTGAACCGTGTTAAGCCCTTCCACGACAACCTTGTCGCGCTGAGGCAGGGATTTGATGACCTTTCCGATCTTTCCGCTGTCTTTGCCGGCGATGATCTTCACCTTGTCGTTAATCTTGATTTTCATAACTATTATTTATAAAGTATATTATTCGCGAGATTACAGTACTTCCGGAGCCAGGGAGATCGCTTTCATGTATCCCTTTTCGCGCAGTTCTCTGGCGATCGGACCGAAGATGCGGGTGCCCTTCGGGGTCACATTGTCCTTGTCCACGATCACAATAGCATTGTCATCGAAGCGGATATAGGATCCGTCCTTGCGGCGGTAGGCCTTCTTCTGCCTGACGATAACGCCTTTGGCGACCTCGCCTTTCTTGACCTGGCCGCGCGGCTCGGACGATTTGATAGCTACGACGATGACCTCGCCGATGTAAGCGTATCTCTTCTTCGAACCTCCGAGGACCTTGATGCAGCGGCATGTCTTGGCGCCGGTGTTGTCTGCGACCACTAGGTTAGTTCCTGTTTGAATCATATGGAGTAATTTATATAACTTATAAGACTATTATGCTTCCACTACGCACCATCTCTTGTCGCGGCTGATCGGCCTGCATTCCTCGATAGTAACCTTGTCACCGACCTTGTGCTTGTTAGCCTCGTCGTGCGCCTTGTATCGCTTGCTCGATTTGTACTGCTTCTTGTAGAGAGTGTGGGTCTTGAATGTGACAATCTCCACGACCACCGTCTTGTCCATCTTGTCACTGACAACCATGCCGACTTTCCTCTTGCGGCTCGAAGCGGGAGCTTCCGATTTGATTGCTTTATCCATAATTATCTAAGATTAATTTATTTCCTGTTAAGATTTTCCTTCAAGATGGTTTCTGCCCGGGCGATAGTGACTTTGGCGTCACTGATCTCGTGGGTGTTCTTGAGTTGCCGATTGGCGAGAGAAAACCTCATCTTCTTCAAGGTCTCTTTGTTCTCCCTGATCAAGCTCTTGAGCTCGTTATCGGTCTTTTCCCTGAGTTCTTTTACTTTCATAAGCGATATAAAGAATTGTTATATTGGATTATCTGTCCTTTGAGACGAATTCGGTCTTGACCGGAAGCTTGTGGCTGGCGAGCCTCATGGCTTCCTTCGCAATCTCTTCCTTGACCCCGTCCATCTCGAACAGTATCTTGCCCGACTTTACGACCGCTGAGAAGTGATCCAGGCTTCCTTTACCGCTACCCATAGGAACTTCAGCAGCCTTGGCTGTGATGGGCTTGTCCGGGAAGATCCTGATCCATATCTTTCCGCCTCTCTGGATATAGCGGGTCATTGCGCGCCTCGCAGCCTCGATCTGGCGGCTGGTAATCCAGCAAGATTCCGTCGTCTTGAGAGCGAAGGATCCGAATGCGATCGTGTTTCCTTTCTGAGCCTTCCCACGCATCCTGCCTTTCTGCTGCTTGCGGTGTTTGATTTTCTTGGGCATTAACATAACTTTCTCTTAAATATGATTTTTAAATTATCTGTCATTGCGAGGAGCGAAGCAACGTGGCAATCCCGATACTATGCCTGTAAAAATCCTTCATAATACCTCTCAAATCTGATTCCGGGATCCTTTCGCCTTCGGCTCAGAGCCTGTCCTCGGCTCGATTGGGAGATGACATTTATTTCCGGTTGAAGATCTCGCCTTTGTAAATCCAGACTTTGATTCCGATCACCCCGAAAGTGGTGTGAGCGTTGTACTTAGCGAAATCTACGTCAGCCCTCAAGGTCTGGAGTGGGATCTTGCCTTCGCTGAGCCATTCGGTACGTGCCATTTCCGCGCCATCCAATCTTCCCGAGACTCCGATCTTGATTCCCTGGGCCGTCTTGTTCTGCATCGTCCTTTCGATGCCCTGCTTGATGGTCCGACGGAAAGGAGCGCGCTTCTCGAGCTGCTCGGCGACCGATTGGGCAACCAGCATGGCACTGAGTTCCGGGTTCTTGATCTCGATGATATTCACCTTCACGTCGATCTTCTCCGGCTTCACCAGCTTGGCGATATCCGCACGCAGATCCTCAGCTCCGGTCCCGCCGCGTCCGATGACCACGCCAGGGCGGGCAGTACTTATGTTGAAAGTGATGCTATTGGAGGACCTCTCGATGACGATGCTCTCGATTGCGGCCTTCTGCAGCTTCTTTTCGAGATAAGTACGGAGCTCGATATCGTTCCTGAGGTTCTCACGATAATTCGCGGCATTGAACCAGTTGGACTTCCATCCCCGGATTACTCCCAGTCTATGTGAAAATGGATTAATCTTGTGTCCCATATTTTTCTTAACTTAGGAATTTATTTAAATCTATTTCGCTTCCGCTTTCTCTTCCTTGGCAACTTCGGCTTTCGTCTCGGTGTCGGCCTCGGTTTTCTCATCTGCCGGAATTTCCTCAGCCTTCACGTCCTCGACGGCCGGGGTGGCTTTCTTCGTGGCAAGGCTTTTTCCGCCTTCCTTCACCTGGACCTCGTCCAGAGTGACGATGACGCTGCAAGTCCTCTTGTGGATAGCAGAAGCCCGGCCCTGTGCCCGCGGCGTCCAACGCTTGAGCATAGGCCCGTCTTCAACGATGATGTTCTGGATATAGAGGTTATTCTCATCCAGGTTGAAGTTGTTCTTCGCATTCGCAATAGCGGAATTGAGAAGAGTTAAGATATGATCCGAAGTCTTCTTTGTAGAGAACTGCAGCTGGGCTCTGGCAGCATCGATATTCTTGCCCCTGACCAGATCGGCCACCAACCGGGTCTTCCTCGATGAGACTCTAAGATTTTTCAGTTTTGCGCTAACTTGCATATGTTAAATTTACTAATCTCGATTAAACTTACTTGCTAGTGGCAGCCGCTTTCGCCTCTTGCTCCTTCTGCATCTTTCCACCATGCCTCGTGAACTTCTTGGTCGGAGAGAATTCTCCGAGCTTGTGTCCGACCATGTCTTCGGTAATGAGCACTTCGACATGAGCCTTCCCGTTGTGGACTCCGAAGACGAATCCTACCATTTCGGGAGAAATAGTGGAGCTCCTTGCCCAGGTCTTGATGACAGTCTTGTCTCCGGGTTTGAGGGCGGTTACCTTCTTGAGAAGCTTGGCGTCTACGAAGGGACCTTTTTTAAGTGATCTTGACATATGTGAATAACTTACAACTTATAACTGATAACTCATAACAAGACGCATCATTATTTCTTCTTCTTCTTTTTCTTCCGAGCGGTCTTGTATCCCATCGCCGGCTTGCCCCACGGAGTCTTCGGATGTTTGAGTCCGATAGGCTGGGCACCTTCACCTCCACCGTGCGGGTGGTCTACCGGGTTCATCGCGCTTCCGCGGACTTCCGGCCTCTGGCCCATGTGGCGGGCACGACCCGCTTTACCGATCACGATCTTGTTGTAGTGGATATTGCTTATCTGACCGATAGTAGCATAACATTCCTCGGAAACTATCTTCACGACTCCCGAAGGAAGGCTAATGTGGGCCATTCCCGCGTCAAGCGCGGTAAGCTTCGCCGACGATCCGGCGCTGCGGGCACACTGGGCGCCTTTACCCGGAAACATCTCGAAGTTGCAGATAGCAGTCCCGAGCGGGATCTTCCGAAGGGGCAATCTGTTGCCGCTCCTGATCGGAGCCTTTTCGGAAAAAGTAACCTTGTCGCCCGCTTTCAAACCTTCGGTCGCTACCACGTAGCGCTTCTCTCCGTCTGCGAATACCAAAAGGGCGATAAAAGCGGAGCGGTTCGGGTCATATTCGATCGCGGCGACCTTTGCCGGTATGTCGCGCTTCTCCATCCGAAAATCGATGATACGATATCTCTTCTTGGCTGCGCCTCCGCGATGCCTCGTCGTGATCTTACCTGCGCTGCCGCGTCCTTCTTTGGCGGTCTGAGGGGCAAGCAAGCTTTTCTCCGGTTTCTTCTTGGTCAAGACGGAGAAATCGTTGACGGTCATCCCTCTTCTTCCCGGCGACGTTGGTTTGTACTTTTTTATTGCCATACTGCTCTATTATTCAAAATTATAATTACTTAACCGACTCCATGACATCTATAGTGCTGCCTTTTGCGACCGTCACAACGGCTTTCTTGAATCCGCTGCGGACGTTCTCGTAGCCCCTATATCTTTTCGGTTTCGGCTTGGCGTTCGTAATATTAACGCTTGCTACTTTCACCTTGTAGGCCTTTTCGATAGCCTTCTTGATCTCTGACTTATTGGCACTGCCGTCCACCAGGAACACATACTGTCCCAGGCTGCTGCCGGCGAAAGCTTTCTCGGAAATATAAGGACTCTTGATGATCTCGTGATAATGGACCGGAGTGATGCCGCTCTTGGTCCTCGCTACCACAGTCTTGGGCTTCACGGCCTTCTTCACGGTCTTGGCAGCCTTGGCCGGAGCCTTCTTCTCCTTCTTATCGTCTTCCTTCTTGATGATCTTATTCAAAATGCTCATAGGTTTCCATTAAAATTCATATTTATAAGTTTCTTCGATCTTCTTGAGTCCTTCCTTGTTGACGACGAACATGTCGTTCTTGAGGAGATCGATGACATTGATGGAATCGCTGGCGATCACGGACACCTTCTTGATATTGCCCAATGATTTCATCAGATTCTCATCCTTCGTCCCGAGAGCGAGAAGTGCCTTGCTCTTGATAGACAGCTTGTCGAGAGACTTTATCATATCCTTTGTCGAAGGCTTCTCCATCTTCACATCATCCAGCACGAGGATCTTCTCTTCGCGGAACTTCTCGGAAAGGACCATGAAGAGCGCCTTTGCTTTCATCTTCTTGTTGATCCGCTTGGTAAAGTTCCGTTCAGTGGTCGGTCCGAAAGTCACTCCTCCGCCTTTCCAGATCGGAGAACGGGATGATCCGTGACGGGCGCGGCCGGTGCCTTTCTGCTTCCAAGGCTTCTTGCCTCCACCGCTCACTTCGCCGCGGTCCTTGGTGTCCGCGATTACTTCGCGAGAGTTCGCCATCTGAGCGACCACCACCTGATGCACGAGATCTTCATTAATGGGGATATTGAATATTCTTTCCGGAAGCTCGATTTCTCCAGCTTCACTTCCCGCAAGATTGTATACTTTAGTCTTCATAATATTGGAACAATTTTCTTATAATTACTTGGTTTCCTATTCAGATACGACCTTGAGCAAGCTTCCGTTGTTTCCCGGGACACACCCCTTGATGAGGAGCAGGTTCTTCTCCGCGTCCACGCGCACGATCTCAAGTCCGACTTGCGTCACCTGTTCGCCACCCATCCTTCCGGCCATCCTCTTGCCCGGGATGACTCTCTCCGGGTAAGTGGCACCGATGGAACCGACGCGGCGCTTGCTGTGCTTCTGGCCATGGGTAGCAGGCCCGCCTCTGAAGTTGTGCCTCTTCATGACACCGGCATAACCTTTGGCCTTGCTGACTCCCGTGACTTTCACCTTGTCCCCCGCTTCGAATACCGTCACATCCACCTTGTCTCCGACATTAGGGGAAACTTCCTTCTTGTCATTGCGGAACTCCCGGAGGAACCGAAAGAACTTTCCTGCCTTCTGGAGGTGTCCTGCCATCGGCTTGTTCACGCGCTTACTTTCTTCGAACGCCACCTGGATAGCCTCATAGCCGTCTTTCTCTCCGCTCTTGACTTGGGTGACGTAACATGAATCCGCCTCCACCACCGTGACAGGCACTACTTTCGTCTCTTTATCCCCCTCTACGAAGACCTGGCTCATTCCTACTTTTTTTCCTAATATACACTTCATACTATTTTTTAAGCTTAACAAAAAAATCAGATATCATTAACCAACTCAAATCGTACGATATCCGATTTTATTGGCTAATCCAGTATACTTATTGCCCTATCCGGGAAAGTATCTCGTATAAACAAGTACTTAAACTAGCAAAAATAAATTTTAAATTACATCTTGATCTCTACGAACACGCCGGCCGGAAGGTTGAGGTTGGTAAGGGCATCGATGATCTTCGGATTGAGATCGATGATATCGACTAGCCTCTTATGGATCCGCATCTCAAACTGCTCGCGGGCGTCCTTGTGCACGAAGGTTGATCTGTTCACCGTGAACTTGCTAACGCTGGTAGGAAGAGGCACAGGTCCTCTCACAGAAGCGCCGTTTCGCAGTGCAGTCTCGACGATTTGCTTGGCAGACTGATCGATAACCTTATGATCATATGCCTTGATTTTGATCCTAATCTTCTGCTTGCTAGAATCACTTGCTATTTCCTGTTTCTTTTCTACCATTGCGATTTAAATATAAACTTAATATTCAGCGAGTTAATGGGAAACTTCAGTAACACAAATAAGGAGAATAATCTCCTTATTTTATGATCTTGGTCACGACTCCGGCGCCTACGGTGTGCCCGCCTTCGCGGATAGCGAAGCGCATACCTTCTTCCATAGCGACCTCAGAGATGAGCTTGACGCCCAACTTTACGGTATCGCCCGGCATGACCATCTCAGTTCCTTCCGGAAGATTGACGTCACCGGTAACATCGGTGGTACGGATATAGAATTGCGGCTTGTATCCCGAGAAGAATGGGGTGTGACGACCTCCTTCTTCCTTGGTCAGGATGTAAATATCGGATTCGAATTCGCTGTGCGGAGTAATCGAAGCGTTAGCAGCCAATACCTGGCCTCTCTCGACTTCTTCCTTCTTGATACCGCGAAGCAGCACTCCCGCGTTGTCACCAGCCTGGCCTTTGTCGAGCTGCTTGTTGAACATCTCGATTCCGGTAACGACTACCTTGCGGGTAGGCTTGATACCGACGAGTTCGACTTCGTTGTTGACATTGACGACACCTCTCTCGATCCTACCGGTAACTACGGTACCACGACCTTCGATAGAGAAGATGTCTTCGATCGGCATGAGGAACGGCTTGTCGATTGCGCGCACCGGTTCAGGAATCTTGGTGTCCAAAGCGGCTACCAAGTCGTAAATCGGCTTGCAGTTCTCACAATCCGGCTTTCCGCAAGAGCATTCAAGGGCCTTGAGGGCTGATCCGCGTACGATAGCGGCGTTAGCTCCGTCAAACTTGTATTTGGTCAGAAGTTCTCTGATTTCTTCCTCGACAAGATCGATAAGTTCCGGGTCATCGACCTGGTCAACCTTATTGATGAAAACGATGATTTCCGGTACGCCTACGTTGTAAGCGAGCAAGATGTGCTCCCTGGTCTGCGGCATAGGACCGTCGGTAGCAGCCACAACCAAGATGGCTCCGTCCATCTGGGCGGCACCGGTGATCATGTTCTTGATATAGTCAGCGTGCCCAGGGCAGTCTACGTGAGCGTAGTGTCTGGATTCAGATTCGTATTCCTGATGCGAAGTAGCGATGGTAATACCGCGTTCTCTTTCTTCCGGGGCATTGTCGATGTCGCCTATGCCTTTCTTGGTGGCGGCCATACCTTTAGCGGCCAAACATGATAGAAGAGCAGCGGTCAAAGTGGTTTTTCCGTGGTCTACGTGACCGATGGTTCCGACATTGACATGTGGTTTGGATCTATCAAATACTTCTGCCATTTTTTTATTCTCCTTCTTAGTTAGAGCAATACTCACGTACTGCTATGGGTTAATAAATTGATAAATATGAAAATTTAGTTAGCACCTCAATATCCTAGCACATAAAAAAAATTTGGCAAGGGCTTTTACCTCTTCAGGGTAATGATATTATAACATCAAAAAACACGATGTCAAATATCAGCATCCTCGTTGTCAGAGACGATCTCGATTGCCCTGTCTTTGTGCTTGAGCTCCTTTTCCATCTGCCTCAATTCCCTCTCCTTCTGCTTGCCCTTCCAGATCGTGATATCCTTGTTGATCTTCTCGATCAGCTCCGTTTCCGAACCTATACTTCCTTTGGCAGAAGAAAAGCCCAGATACTCATCAGCGCTTATCATCACGAAAGCCGGTTTCCCGTCTTCCACGATTATAGCCTTTCCGCCGATAGCTCTCATGAGGTCTTTGACTTGTTCGAAGCCTTCTCCAGTCATAGCAAAATTGATACCTTATGTGACCTAACCAGATTAGCACAAATATTCGGTTTGTCAAGTTAAAAAAACATGAATATCGAAATTCCCTTTTCCGCTAACTATCAACAAAAAACAAGCACTCTTGTATAATTAAGGTTACTTGCAATAACCCTTTAGATACAATCATGCTTGCCCTTAAATGAATCACCCCGCCGCAAGCGGACGAGGTATCCAGCGGAAATTATTTTGAAGGGAAAACCGATGGTTTCCCAAACCTTTCCTTGCAAGGTAACCTCGCAGCAAGCTGGCGTGGAATTTAAAGATTAAAAGTTATCTTATAAACAGGAAGAAGATCACGGCTGCCAGAAGGATCCGGTAAGCGACGAAGATGTCGTAGCTCTGCTTCTGAAGATACTTGAGCATATACTTTATCGCCAGATAGCCGCTCACGAAGGCCGCAAGGACGCCCAGGATGATATCCGCGCCGATTCCCGCCTCCAGGAGGGCCGGAAGCTCTTTGATTGCCGCCCCCAAGACGATCGGGGTCGCAAGGAGGAATGAGAAACGCGCCGCGGCGGTCCGGGTAAGCCCGAGAAGCAGCCCCGCCGAGATAGTCATGCCGCTTCGGGACATTCCCGGCACGATGGCCAGCATCTGCGCCACGCCGATTAGAAAAGCGGTCTTGAGCGTAATATCTCTCTCATCGACCTTCTTCTTGCCCGCCCGGTCAGAGTAGAAAAGGATAAGCGCGCCAAATATCAGAGTCACTCCTACCAGAAGCGGATTGCGGAAGATGGTCTCTGCGTAGTCTTCCAGTAATAATCCGGCTAGGACTCCGGGAATAGTGGCAAGACCGATGATAAAAAGCATGTCTTCCTTGAGCTTGTCTGCCTTGAAGAATTCCCGCTTACGATCGATAACGATACGGCCTGATTGCTTCAGAAAATACGATTTCGTGATAATCTTCTTCCAGTCCTCCCAAAAATAGATGAGGATAGCGAGGAGCGTTCCGAAATGCAGCGCCACGTCGAACGCCAGCCCCTGGTCCGTCCAGCCGAAGATCCTGGGCAGGACCACAAGATGTCCGGAACTAGAGATGGGCAGAAATTCTCCCAGCCCCTGGATTATCCCGAGTACGATCGCTTGTAGTGTTTCCATTGTGTTTTGATTTTATAATTTAATCGTTTATCCGAAATATGAACATCGCTCTCTATCTATCATATTAATCATTTGACGTGTCATCCTGAA
>CAZDCJ010000007.1:0-39939 GCA_964503935.1 uncultured Candidatus Saccharibacteria bacterium | reverse complement strand
CTTAGTTTCCTTAAAAATTCATTGTCGTGTGTGAGACTTGCTTTATAGTACCCCAAGATCGGGGGATGACAAAAGGAAGGATTTAGTGCAATATATGAGGTCTGCAGGATTGATTTAAATATTTTTGCAATTCACGTATTTTTAATGTCAATATCGAAATTAACTTAATCAGTCCGCTAGGCTTTATTTCCCGTTTCGCTATCCGCACATTTTAAAGGAGACCGTAGTTTCGGCCTCCAGTTTTCTTATCTTTCGTCAGTCTTTTGCTTCGTGGATTTTTTCTTTACGGGTTTCAGATCCAACATGTATATGAGTCCTGTATCATTTTCGGACAGTCCTGCTTCGTGTAAGGTTTTTGCTCCTCCCTAAGAAGATACTACGGCGTTGAAATATCTTTCTGCGCTTCCTTTGCGAGTAAAGAATGCCGGCTCACCTGGCTTATCGCCAGTCGTCCGCATAAAAAGGCAGGGATGTAATTTTCGTTTATCGTAATAACATATCCAGTACCTTCCCCTCGTCGGATCGAAAGTTATTTCTCGCATCATTTCCATTGCCCGGAGGAACGAATCGAGGATATCGCGGGGCAGATATCTTTCCTCGCGGGCTTCTTCATGCGCTTTTCTGGAAAGCCGGACATATTCTTCCCAATCGATTTCTCTTCCTGCTCCGCTGAATATGAGACGCAAGCTACGCTTGGTTTCCGCCCGCGGACATGCGGGGGCGTTGATTTCGTCTTCATACATCGCGTTCAATATCCTGTCCAAGTATTCTTCTTTTTCCTCTTGCATCGGCTCTGTTTTTCTTTTTCTGATATTCTCAGCTCCGTTATATTTTACGGCTAATTCTAACATTTCAGGCGAAAACAGTCAATGACAGGAGGCGACCAAAAGAAAAGACGCCCGACGAGGGCGTCTTTTCTTCTTTTTGAAAAAATTGTTCCTACTTTACTTTCTTGATCTCGTATTCGATAGTGCCTCGCGGCGTCGTCACGGACACCTTTTCGCCTACTTTCCTTCCCATGAAAGAGATGGCCAGTGGAGATTCGTTGGAAATCTTCCCTTCCAATGGATCCGCTTCGTTCGAACCGACGATTATATAGACCCTGTCTTCCTTGCCATTGTTCACGGTTATGGTCGAACCTATGGAGATTTTCCCCGAACCCGACGTGCCGCCTCCGTCCACGACTTCCGAGTTCTTGATTATGTCTTCTATCTCGCCGACGCGCGACTCGTTAAGGGCTTGTTGTTCCTTGGCCTCGGAATATTCGGCATTCTCGCTCAGATCCCCCAATTCCTTCGCCGTCTGGATCCGCTGGGCAATCTTTTGTCTTTCCACGGTTTTTAGGATTTCCAGTTCTCTTTGTAATTTATCAAGTCCTTCGCGTGTTAAAATTCTTTTACTCATTTTTCTCTTTATATAGCAATTAAAAAATCCCCCCAATGGGTGAAAAAGGATGATTTTAATAATACCAAGACAATCACTAATTGTCAATACCCTCTCTCCTCTTCGATTTTCAAACTTTCCCCGATTATAACACACTATAAAAATATATCAACAGTTTCTCGGTATATGCCTAATAATGGCTTATATAAGCCTAAATTACACCTTGCCCTCTTACTGCGCAAGCAGCAGGTTCTTGATTTTCTCGAATTCTTCTTCCGTAAAGAAATCTATCATTACTCTGCCGGTATTTCCTTTCTTCTTTATCTGTATCTTCGTTCCCAGATTCTGCTGCAGGCGGTTTTCCAAGTCCTGTATCTCCGGATTTACGGTATAGACCGAAATCTTCCGCGTATGGCTGGGCACGGTAATCTCGCGGACCTTCTCCTCTACATCCCTTACGGTCAGCCCGCCTTGCAATATGAGCTCATACAGCGCCCGCTGCTTTTCCGGATTATCGAGCCCCAATATCGCGCGCGCATGCCCTTCGCTAATCTTGCCCTCGATAAGTCCGCGCTGTATCTCCACCGGCAGATCCAACAGCCGCATCGTGTTCGCGATCGCGACCCTCCCTTTCCCCAATTTCTTGGCAATCTCTTCCTGCGTCATCCGGAATTCCTCATGCAGCCTCTTATATGCCTTCGCCTCCTCTATCGCGTTCAAATCGTGCCTCTGCACATTCTCGATTATGGCAAGCTCCAGCTTCTCCCGGTGTCCAGCGGCTCGTACGATCGCAGGAATGTCTTTGTTTCCGATAAGCTTCGACGCGCGGAGTCTCCGCTCTCCCGCGATCAGCTCATATTTCCCCTCCGCAACCCTGGTCACGATGATCGGCTGCACTACGCCATGCTCGCGGATAGATTCCGCCAGATCCTTCAGATTGTCGCCGTCAAAATAATAACGCGGCTGGTTCGGATTCGGAACTATGCTTTCTACCGGAATCCGAAGCACTTCATTCTCCTTATTCGCCGATACTGGGGCAATCCCGCCTTCTTTTTTCGTCTTTTCGGGGATAAGGGATGAGAGCCCCGTGCCCAAGCTGCTTTTCTTCATCATATGCGAAGTATTTATTTTTTATTTCTTTCCGGATCGGAACCTTGGCCCCAAGGTCCGTCCGATCTATCTGCCTTCTAGGGATATTACCTCTTTGGCCAGATAGTTGTACGCCCGCGCTCCGGAACTTTCCGGCGCGTATTCCAGTATGGTCTTGCCGAAGCTCGGCGCTTCTGCCAATGCCACGCTCCGCGGTATCATCGAATCGAAAGTGTGTCCGGGGAAATGCCTCCGCATCTCTTTCGTGACCTGCCGCGAGAGCTGGTTGCGCTTATCGAACATCGTAAGCACCGCCCCCATGATCTGCAGATCCTCTTTCAGGTTTTCCTGGATGAGATCGATCGAATGCAGGAGCTGTCCCAGTCCTTCCAGTGCATAATATTCGCATTGGACCGGAATGATTATCTTCTCCGCCGCCGTCAGACTGTTCACGGTAAGAAGTCCCAGGCTCGGCGGACAGTCTATCAGCACATAATCGTACCCCTTCGACATCTCTCCGATGGCATTGTGGAATTTGTATTCGCGCTCGGTCGCTTCCACCAGCTCGATCGTCGCCCCTGCCAGATCCTCAGACGCCGGAACCAAGTCATAATTATCGAGCGCAGTATGGATCAAGACTTCTTCCGCCCGCTTCCTTCCGGAAATTATATCGTAAGTACTGCCGTCCAGCTTCTCCGGCCGGAAGCCCAGCCCGGTAGTCGCATTCGCCTGCGGGTCCATATCTATGAGCAGCACCTTCTTCCCGTACATGGCCAAATACGCCCCCAGGTTAGTTGTGGTCGTTGTTTTGCCGACTCCCCCCTTCTGATTTACCAAAGCGATTATACTCATAGCTTCATTATAATATTAATAAGGATAATTTACAAATCTACCTTAAAACTAACGTTTCCGAGCGTTTTGTCAATGCTTCAGGACATGAATATCGGAACAAGCCTAGTTATTTCAAAATACTCCATATCCTGAGACGAATTCTACCTTTTGTCATCCCGACCGGAGCCCCGGCCTTCGCCGGGATAAACTGCGCGGAGAGGAGGGATACCTAAATTACCGCTCATCATGCCTATTATCTCATAGCCCTATCTTAAGAGAGGGGTTTTTACCCTACAGGAGGCTCGGAATGATGAAATTTAACTTGATATTCGTGTTCCTGATATGATCTTATCTTCAGAAAGGAAGCTCGATATTCGTAAACGGTATCTTATGCCTTTTTGGCGTAATGACGGAAGCCAGTATGGAACCAGCCAGAATCGCGATTATCACGATCAAAGATTCTGCCGAAGACACTTCCAGCCCCCATATGCCCCCGATCATCTTTCCGCCTATGAAGAGAAGCACGAGGGCCAGGCCTTTCTGGAGATGCTTGAATTTAGAAAGGACGCTTTCGATAAGGAAGAACAGTGACCGCAGTCCCATGACCGCGAATATGTTCGAAGTGAATATAATGAAGACATCTTGGGAAATGGAAAATACCGCCGGAATGGAATCGAACGCGAAGATTATATCCGTCTCCTCTACCAGCATCATCACGAGGAACAGAGAAGTCACGCGCCATTTTCCCGCCTCCCTCACGAAGAATTTCCCGCCATGATGGTTTTCCGTAACCGGCAGGACCTTCTTCAAGGTCTTTATCAGCCTGTTGTCATTGAAATCCACATACTCCTCCTTCTTCCCCCGAAGCAGCGTAAAGCCCGAATACATAAGCAGCGCCCCGAAGATATACAGTACCCAATGGAACTGGCCAATGATATAGGCTCCTGCCAGAATAAAAACAGCGCGGAATAAGATTGCGCCCAATATGCCCCAAAAGAGCACCCGATGATGATATTTCTCTTCCAGCTTGAAGAAGTTAAAGAGAAGCAGTATCACGAACAAGTTATCCACGGACAGCATCTTCTCGGTCACATAGGCGGAAATGAACTGTGCCGCCGGCTCCTTGCCCATATCAAGATATATGAGACCGCCGAAGAATAACGAGATAGCGATCCAGAAGATGGACTGGTATAGCGCGGGCTTGAATCCTACCCGATGGCTCTTACGGTTCAAAAAACCCAGATCCACGATCATGAAGCCTACCACGATGACCGCGAATACCGCAAACAAAGACAATTCCGTATTCACTAGTTCTGCACCCATACGATATATGAGAAATGATTTGAAACCCGATCCAAATATAATGATTTTACCACCGATAACGCCGCGGGTCAATCAGGCATTTTTATACGTTCTGTCCCGACTTCGTGATATATGAACATAGATATACCTTCTGTCATCCTTATATTCCAGACAATATCGTGCATGACTCACCCCGACAAATGATCAAACCATCTCATATCAGGATAAATCCGGCAGTTTGTCATCCCGAACGCAGCGAAGCACCAGGCCACCCGCAAGGCGGTATACCTATATCCCGATTATATTACCCATCAGCATATATAGTCTTATCCAAAGAAGGATTCTTTAGCAGCACTGGAACAATCCTGATATTCACGGCAGAAGCCTTTACAAACCTTCGCTTTCGTTCTATAAAGATATAAAAAACTCGGAGGAGATAAAGAATTGAGATTTTCCGATTTATCCTGGGCACTTCTATGTATGATCTTGTATATAATCCTGCTAGGAATACCTATCGCATCGCTAATCATGGGACTCCGGTCTCTCGAAGGAGAAACCCGCTTCATGGCAGCAGAAGCCGTCACATTCTGGGGTTTTATCCTATGGTTATACTTTGCCTGGTTCAGAAACGCAGCTCGGCCTTGATGACAACATCAACCCGAGCTTTTCATTCCGCCTCCAGTGTCCGAAAATGGCTTCCTCTTGATATTATCCGGGCATCTGCTATACTGTAAGCGTTCTGAAAACGATATGCCGAAGTGGCGGAATTGGTAGACGCGCACGACTCAAAATCGTGTGGGGAAACTCATGAGGGTTCGATTCCCTCCTTCGGTACATAAAAGAAATGGCCTAATTCTGATTAGGTCATTTCTTTTATAGTATAGATAAAGAATCGAACCAGGAGATGGTCGGGAGAACGGCCGTAGAAACAAGGCAATGCCTTGCCTAGTGATTCGTTTGGGGAAATGGCGAACGTAGCGAACGCCAGAGGGTGGAAGTCCTATGGAGCACCAGACCGGAGACTGAGCCCGCTTTGCGTCAACGAGTCATGCGAGTCGAGACGGGCAGTGTGATTCTCTCCTTCCTGTCTTCTTAATCGAACTGGAAAGGGTTAATCATAGCAGACCCATAGCAGATCACGATCAAGAGTGGAAGTGAACGTTTTTGTCATCTCGAAGAAGCAGAGCGACTGAGAGATCTGGGAAATGTACGCGGACAATATAAAATCGTTCTTTTCGTGTCTCTCCTAGATTTCTCAATCGCTCCCTGCGTCGCTCATTTCGGAATGACAAACGATAGATATTTAACCAAAAAAATACAGCCCCGCGTTGGGGGTCGATTTTGTTCTTTTATCGCGCCTTATTCCAACAACCTAGGCAGTATCTCGCAGCATATCACAGCCATCAATATAGCTTCGGCAGACAACCATGCCCAAGGGTTAGCTACTTCGAATACAGGATGACTTTCTGACATATTTACGTTCATACGACTACCCTCCATTTGCAATATATTTTACGCCATTTGCAGTCTTTTGTCAAAAACATAATTTTTATCTAAAACAAGCCCAAAAGAGCTTGCCTTATGACCATTTCTACATTTTTTGCCACCCCCTATTCCTTCAGCGCCACATCAAAGAAATTCAGATACATCGCGCTCGACCACAACTGGACCTCGCAGCCTATCGATTCCTGGCACATCGCTGAACTGATTTCGCTGTGATGGCCAATCGTACCCATATACAGTATATCTTCCGTACTGGCATCCATTATCTCGTTGATATATTCCGAATATTTCGCAGGATTTATCCGGTAGAGTACCGATGCGGCGAGATTATTTATGAAATACCAGCTATTGCCGTTGTGATAGCTCGGGCTTCCCTCTCCGGTATCTTTCCCGACAAACCGACTGTCCACTTGCGAAAGCGACGCAATACCTCCCCATTCCAGATACAGTTCCGGCAGGATCTTATCGAAACACCTCTCCCATTTTTCCGCAAGCAATAATTCCGGATACAGATGGTATGCCAAGAACACGTTCGGCCTTGTCGTGCCGCTGTCCACCGAGTCCCAAAGCATCTCTTCGCGATAGAACCGCTTTACCGTCTGCCGCTCAAGATCCTCCAGAAGTATCTTGTATTGATCATTATCCGTTTCCAGATATAGGAATCTGAATAGCGCCAGCATGCCCGCCTGCACCTCGATACGGAATCCCGCCCGATCCACACTATCCATCCATGTCTCCTGCGCATGGTTCCTCACGAGCCCGTCCTGCATCCTTTCCCGAAGGATCTTGGGTACGATCTTCTCGAATTTCTTGATTGTCTCCGTCCGGAAAGATCTGCCCACCCGATTGCTCTTGAATATCTCGAAGCACTCGCGCGCCAATATTCCGATAGCGTCCATGCTCTGCGTCTCCGTTACCGATTCCGGAAACCGCTGCTTTACGAAAGCATCCCTTTCCAATATGGCGTCCAGCTGCTTACTCACGATCTCTTCGGCTGATTTCTTGTCATATTTGTAGATCTGAGAGAGAGACAGCGCCTCATCCCGATGCCAATACTGGAAGAACCACGGCAGACCTGCATATGCCCCGACATATTTATTCTTCGATATGAGACTTTTCAAGGAATGCTGTGCGCACAGGCACGCCACCTTGATTTCCGTATCCGTTATATCCGGCACGAGAAGCTCACTGTGCTCGTCGCGCGTCTTCTTATAGAGCTTGTCCCAGTCATTGAAGACCGCATCCGCTTCCTCCATCGCCTCCTTTTTGGTCTTGGCTACCGCAAAGACCGCTTTCTTGAAAGTCACCTTGAAAGCGCGATAGACGTATCTGTCCCATGGGTAAGAATTCCGCTTGTGGTCTTTCGGATAATATTTCGAGAAGAATTCCCCGATTTTCTCGAACGACTCCCTGTCTGTCTTTACCGCCAGGAAGAGCCCGAACTCCTTCTTGTCCCCCAAATTGTCCTCACCCCAGTCCCGACGTTTCGTATAGCTGACCACCAGATGCTCGTCCCGGACCTCGACTTCATAGAATCTGCCCATCTGCCGGGAGTCATATGGATGCCTGATATCAAGCATGACTTCCGCCTGCACCTTCTTGCTCGCCTTGAGGCACAGGGAGCTATGCCCGTCGGGAATGAAATATTCCTCCGTTATCCCGTCTTTGCTCTCGCGCCCGACCTTGAAGAAATTATTCTTCACCTCCACGATCTCGTCCCTTCCCAATATGCGGATCTCATCTATCACCTTGTATATGTTCGGCTTCTTCTCGTAGTTATTGCTATCCGCGAAATAGAATCCCTGATAACGGGTCTCTTCGCCCGAAAGATAGAGATAATTCCCCACGTCGTTCGTGAGCACCAGACTTGCCGCCCCCTCTATGCTTTTCTCCGTCTTGGTATTCTTGTATTGGTTTATTATCTTCATTTTTATTTCTATAAATAATATATTTTGAACCCCGAATGACCAATTCTCTGCTGACACATTCAGTGTTTATCCTTATTGCCGTTCTATTCCGAGCGCGAGACGGACTTTCGCTTGCTAAGGAATTACTTTTTTCAGATTTCCGACCACAGGAGTAGTCTCCCATCCTAATCTCCCCTCAGAATCGAATCCGAGATTACGCTCGGCATCAAGCATGGACATCATTATCGCGTCCGTGTCTATATCCAAAGTCGTATCTATGCCCAGTTTAAGATACTCTTGAGGGCTGTCTACCCGAGCTTTAACCGTAAAAGTGGCAGTATCCTTGTCCGTGATGCGATAGGCATTGAATTTGACTTTTGCCCGGCAGTCGCTACCGACAGAAACCGGAGTTGTGCTCACCAAGGAGCCGTCAGGACCATACACCAGTATATCTTTTACGTTTGTACAAACCGCAGTGCCTGTTGCCCATACAGTAAAAACGATTGACTTTATCCGTACATCTTCCCCTTCGGCGTACAAATTGAAATTCAAGAATGGCGAAGAAACTCCTTTCTTTATGACATCCACTCCTTCAGCATTCGTAACCGGAAAAATCATCAGGCTGCTTATGCCAATTTTCTTAGGCGAGACTCCGAGAGCATTAAAAGCTCTAAAGTCATCGACGCTACGTATTGATCCTGCTTCAGTATAGCAAGAAAAATCGCTTTGGTTTATAGTATACACTGAAGCCGGATCGCCTCCTGCATAAAGGAATTCGTTTTCGTTTAGATTCACCCAGCTTTTCTGCCCGCTGTCGCTATTTGGCTGTGGTGAGAGTACATGAATCTCATCATGTCCATCAATCCGCACCAGAGAGGAAGTAATATAATCACCTATGCTCAAAGCAGGCAATGTCTTTATGTCATTCCAATGAAAGTGACTATAAGAATTGAAGATCCAGGGATTTAGGATGACTCTCTTATACGCTCTCTTTTCATCAACAAGTTTGATGATATAGACATCCAAAGACTCCAAGGCCGGCGTTCCGTCGGAATTCCTAATATCGAACCGGACAAGATCGCCATCTCGTATACCATCGTTCGTATTGACCCAAGCATAAGCCGCAGATACTCCCAAGACACAAAATGCCGATAGCGAAAGCATGGACGCCAAAACTGCTCTTTTGAAGTTTATCTTTCGCATTTTTTTAAATTAACTTATGATTGCGCACCTTAGTCCCCTCCTATAAGATATTTAAATTTTGTAGATTTATAAAAAATATTTTTCACTCTTTCTGCATTATCTGAAGATGTCATGATAAAAAACAGATACACCATACGCGGAACAGAGTTATTCTCTGTAGAATGCTGCTGCTTCTTCCGGAGAAGTAGTAATAACATACGTTCCCGTCGCGAGCTCATAGCCGGCCCAGGTGTTCATGCGGGGAGCAATCTCGAAGTGGAAATGAATATCTTCTCCTGCCGGCGCGACATGGAGATAGAAATTATACGGCGCGCTGACTTTCGCCAGCTTCGAAAGCACCCTCTCGAACGCTTCCGCAAGATCTGCGAATTCCGCCTCACCCAATTCCGTGATGTTACGGTAGTGTTTCTTCGGAAATATCATCGCCTCGTAATTGAAGCGCGGCGCGAAGGTCGTGAACGCCACGAAGTTATCGTTCGCCATGATGAGCCTCTCGCTCTTTTCTTCCTCGGCTACGATTTCACAGTATGGGCATTTCTCGCATCTCTTCGCCGCCTCTACCTTTTCCCGCACGTTCTTCGGAACGAGATTGCCCGCGATGATCTGCGTATGTGAATGCGCGATCGAGCAGCCTCCTTCAGCACCGTTGTTCTTGAATATCTGGACATATTTCACGCCCTCCCTTCCGCTGAGCGCCGCCATCCTTTCCGCATACACCCGCAGCACTTCCTGGAGATCCTCTTTGGAAAGATCCGCAAGCTGCTTCGCATGATCAGGAGTTTCCGCTACCACTTCATGGTATCCGAACGCCTCAGCCCGCCTGAAATACCCGTTTCCTTCCAGAACTTCCTTCCGAAGTTCAGGCTCTACCGCTGGAAATTTATTCGGAAACCATCTAATCTTCCATCCTTCGCCTTCTGCCACTCTGCCTGTCTCGGCTGGTGTCATCCCTTCGTTCCCCGGACAGAAATAACAGATATTCCCCGTGGCCAGGCCTCCCTTGGTTTCCGTCTCTTGCGGCCGCTTGCCGCGTCCGAGGGCGATATGGCTCCATCGGTCCAATATGTAATCTTTCCGTAACTCGATCATGATGCTGTCTTATTATTATTTATTCCCTCCGGCTCTCTCCATCGACAGATTCTCGGCTTCGATATAGTGCAAGGCGAAATTCTCCCAGTCCGCCATGAAAGCGATCTTGCGAGCGCGAATCTTGTTGTCGATCCTCTCCTTCCGCTCGAAGCTCGCGAAACGGTGCAGGCTCTTCGTGAGATCCTTCACAACCTGTTCGCGCGGACTATTCTCCATATCGATGACGCGTATGCCCGGGACCTTATCTCGATCCAGCACGTCGTAAAAATATTTCCCGAATCCGGACAGATTGCTCGTGACAGCCGGCACGCCCAGCGCCGCCGCCTCAAGAGGCGTGTATCCCCACGGTTCGTAATAGGAGGGGAACACCCCGAGATGTGAAGCCTCGATTGACTGGTAGTAATCCAGGTCTCCGAGTCCGTCCGCTCCCGAAAGATAAATGGGGTAGAATATCACTTTCACTCTATCCTCCTCCTTGTTTTCAAGCCCCGCGCGCCGGAATCCGTTCATGATCGCATCTTCGCCTTCATTCGCAAGATAATGGGTAGAAAGAGGAGCCGGCTTACCCTTGAAAGTCTTCAGCCTGAGGAGCTTGCGCTGCATATTCCTGAGGAAGTCTTCCTTGAAAAGAGCCCTCTCATTAAGAGGTTTTTCCTGAGTGATAGTATAAAGGATATTTTCCCGCATGTCCCGTTCTTCTTCATCCAGCGTTTCCTTGATATCCCGAAAGGCTTCTCTCGCATTCACGATTTCCGGCCGGATAGCAGTTGCCGCGCCCGGCACATAGAAAAAAGCTATCACCGTCTTCCTGCTCTTTTCCTTCTTCAGCTTCTCATTGAGCTTGCCCAGCGCCTCGATGAAGACATCCAGTCCTTTATTATGGAACTCATAGCGGCTCGCGGTAAAGAAGAAAAGGCTTTCCCGAAGGTCGAAAGAATAATATGGAAAGAAATAATACAACGCGAACTCCCTGAGCCGGTTCCGGTAGAGGTTGTGCTTCTGAGTAAGATCTTCAAAACTCAGGAACTCGGACATATCAAGACCATTAGGCAATATGACATCCACTTCCCTCCCCAAGAAGGCTTTTGCCTCTAGCGCAGTCACCTGGCTCACGGTCGTAAATACATCCGCCGCCTGCGCGCTTGCCTTCTCTATGCTGAATTTGGCGATAATGCCGCAATTTTTCGCCTCCTGTTCGGGGTTTACCTGATCAAGTATCGAATACAGATCCCTTTCGCTCGAAGCGATAGTCCTTCCTAAAATAGTCGCATGGGTAGTGAATGTCGTCGGCACTCCGGCGGCGCTCTTCTTCATATAAAGGATGGACGATCCGGCCAGCCACTCGTGCGCATGAAAGATCACTGTCTTCCCGTCATAGAGCTTCTTCATCTTTTCCATCAGGATTCCCACCGTCCAACCCCAAAGCACCGGCTCGTTCCAGTCGTAGGGCGAACCCAGCGAATCTACCTGAAAATCGTCCCACAGCGCCTTCTTGATCTCGTCCATGTGCGCTCCGTATCCCCGGAAATCCACCAAAATTACCGCCGGATCCCCTTCTATCAGCCACGTCCCAAAATGACACACGATTCCCATCGCCTTCATTTCCTCCGCGATACCCCTATACTCCTCTGGCACTTCTTCCTCCTTGAAAACCGTCCGGCACGCCTCTTCGAAATAGGGACCGATGAGACAATATGCATTCTTGTAATGCTTCTGTATCTGTTTTGATTTCGAGCTCAGTACGGTAAATATCCCGCCGACTTTGTTGCAAACTTCCCAGGAGGCCTCGAATAGCATATCCGCCGTTGGTTTCATATATTTTTATTTATTGGCTTATCTTATCAGTATCCGTCACCTTTCCTCCTTATTTCGTCCCGGCAAGCGTCAATTTGAAATCGTTGAGGACATTCATGTAATTTATGAATGCTTCGTAAGGGGATTCGTACGGGCTGAAATACTTATGCACGTCCCCGTCCGAAAACCACTTCGTGCACATATAGTAGAAATGGTCGCTTGTCTGGAGCTTCCGCCAGGCATCTTTTATCCTGTCGTCATCTTTGGAATTCACCTCGTCTTCGATCTCGTAGATCTTCTTGAGGGCCGATTTCTGCATGGCATTGCCCGTCCAGGCGCTCAAGTCTCGCTCCGTATCCGCCCAAGTCACGATATTATGCATATCCAGTTCCCCCTGCGCGTCATACGAATCTGCCACTTCCGTAGGCGTCTTGAAATCGTTGTCAGGATGCTTAAGCATCTCTTCCGGCAGACTCCGGAGAAAATTGAAAATTCCCGTATCTTCCCATTGATGTTCTCCGAAGGTTTCATAATCCATAAAAAGATTTACGGTCTGGCCGTTGCCGTTCACGGCGTCCACCCACTGCGCGAATTTCGGCGCGTGGAGCGGATATTCTTCCCACCCGCGATTGCTGAAGCGGAAAGCTATGTCGTCCGAAAGCTTGTAATTCTTCAGGAGTAATTTTATCTTGGCGGTGCCTTGCGGCCGATATACGAAATTCGGCGACTTTCCTCCCAGATAATAATCCCAGCCTTCCGCGAGGATCGCCTTGTAGCCCAATTTCTCGACCAACGCCGCCAATTCGTTATTGTAGGCGAGCTCCGTATTGCGGAACACTTTCGGCTCATACCCAAAAAGCTCTTTCACCTTGTCACGATGCATCTTTATCTGCTCGATGAATTCGTCGTTGGAATAGAAAAAAGACAGCGAATGATAATAAGTCTCATCCAGAATCTCTACGTTGCCCGTATCCACCAGCCTCTTGAAAGACTTTATGACTTCCGGCGCGTATTTCTCCATCTGCTCGAGCGCGATGCCTGAAAATGAGAAGCTCACCTTGAACTGCGGATAGCGATGTATGAGGTCGAAAAGAGCCTGGTTCGTAGGCAGATAACATTTCCGCGCAATCTTCTTCATGATCGCTTCGTTGTTCTTGTCATTCGAAGAGACATCATCGAAATAATCGTGATCGCTGCCGATATCAAAGACCGTATACCTCTTGATGCGATACGGCTGATGGATTTGGAAATAAAAGCAGATTGATGGCACTTGAGTAATATTATTTTTTTATTTGAATATAGAAGATTTGCGTCATATTACGATGTCATCCTGAAGGACTCCGAAGGATCCTGTTACCATGATCCATAAAACGCTATAGAAGATCTTATTTGCACGGTTACGGAGATTCTTCACTCCACTTTGCTACATTCAGAATGACGATTCCATCTTCATCATCGGTACCATGCTCTTGTAAATCGCCAATATCCTATCCGCCGCCGCGCCCCAATTGAGCTTGTCTATCTCCCTGTTACCGTTCGTCTTAAGGCATTCCTCGAGCTCCTGATTGGCGAGCACCGCTAGGATCTTGTTCGCCATCTCGTCCACATCCCAGAAATCTACCTTGAGACAATGATTGAGTACCTCGCTCACGCCCGATTGTCTAGAGATAAGCACCGGTGTCCCGCTGGCAAGCGCCTCTAGCGGCGTAATTCCGAACGGTTCGGATACCGACGGCATGACATACAGATTGGCCATCTTATAGATCCGCCGGAGCTGCTGATCGCGGAGGAAGCCCGTAAAGAGAACCTTGTCTCCGATTCCCAGATCGCAGGCCATCTCGATGATTTTCCTTTCCATGTCCCCGCCCCCGGAAACGATAAAAATCACATCCTTATCCTTCTCCAGGACTTTCTTCGCGCTCCTGAGGAAATAGTCCGCCCCCTTGTGGAGCGTCAGCCTCCCTAGAAAAAGTACGATCTTCTTCCCGAAGGGATTCGCCGCTTCCAGATTTTTCTCGAATTCGCTCTTATCGATGCCGTTATAGACGACATCGATCTTCTCCTTCTCTATATCGTAACTATTGACGATCTTACTCTTCGTGAATCTGCTCACCGCGATCACGCGATCCGCCCCTGCGATACCCCTACGCTCGATTTCCGAAATCATCGGGTTCATCCCGCGGCCGCCGCTGCGATCTATCTCAGTCGAATGTATATGGGAAATCAGCGGCTTTCCAGAAATATTTCGCGCCTCCTCCCCCGCCGAGAGCGTCATCCAGTCATGGCAATGAATGATATCATGATCCTCTTCCGCCGCGATTTCCTTCGCGATAGCAGCATACCTCTCTACCTCCCCCACCAGATTACTGCTGTATATTCCACGGCTTTCCTTGGACCTAAACACATTCCAATATGTCTCATTGGTCATGTAAGACTCCAGCAGGGAATCTACTAGAGTAATCTTGGTTTGAGGCAGGTTGGCGGAAATTATCTTTACGAAATCCTCTGACACTTCTACGCTTTTGGGCAATACAAAAGTAATCTCAACTCCTTTTTGGGAGAGCGCCTTGGTAATTCCGTAGCACGCTGTCCCTAGCCCTCCGCTATTGAATGGAGGAAACTCCCAGCCAAACATGAGAACTTTCATGTTTGTTTTTTCCTTAAGAAATATGAAAATTTTCACAAGTACAGTATGCTTTACATAAGATTATATCACACATCGGTATAGATAGGAATAGTTTTCTCGTATGAAAGTAATTTTCATGTCAATGATCCTGCGCCTGTCACCTAAAATGCGCCCATCTATCCGATTGCCATTTACTTTTTCAATATTTTTTCAGTTTCAAGCCATATCATCTCGCTTATCACCTCTGGCGGAAGGATCTCTTTCTTCTTCATGCAGTCGATCTTCTTCCAATCCTTGTTTTCCTTCACGAGCCGGAGTGCCTGGTTGCGGGCATTTATGAGATGCTGCCTGTCCTTTTCGTAGATATCTCTCTTCTTGCCTTTCGCATAAGCCCTCGAACTCTTGTTGCCGACCAATTTCCGCCCTACCTCCGGCAAGACATCGAGATAGAACACCATATCCGGCTTCGGGATCTCGAAAATATCGAATTCCATCTTCCTGAGAAATTCCATCATCTCCGTGCGCTTCCTCGCGTCACGGATCCTGCCACCCTGATGGATCATATTTGCCGACATATATCTATTACACACAAACACCCTTCCTTCTTTCAGGCCCTTCTCTATTTCCCCCTTTGATTCCCAGCGGTCAAGCGCATAAAGTATCGAAGCAAGATAAGGATGGACATCTCCCATTTCTCCCGCAAGATATTTGCCTATGAAATTACCGAAAAAATTATCATAATACTGCGGAAAATCAATCGTTCCGGTCTTATATCCGGCTTTTTTGAGCCTTTCAAGAAGAAGTGCTGTCTGGGTAGCCTTTCCCGATCCGTCAATCCCGTCCAATACTACGAATAAACCTTTTTTCTTTTTCATCTGGAAGTGATTATACATATCTTATGTAATCATTATAATCCATTTTTTAAAAATATAGAAACCTGGCCTATCCCACGCGCCCTTTCGGGCGTGGTCCGAATGAATCGAAATAAAAACAGGCCTCAAAGCCTGTTTTATCTGAAATGCTTGCTGAGTCTTGGGCCGCTCTGATTCGCATAATGCGAACCGATCTTCTCACTGTAGACGAAATCCGCGGGTTCGATAAGTTTCTCGAAGTTCATCTGGCAGATGGGTTGGCTGTCGCGGAAGATGAAGTTGTTATCGAATGACCGCACTTCCAGGACCGCTCGGCGTCCTCTGATCTCCCCATTCTCGCCGTAGCCGAAACCCGGGTCAAAGAAACCGGCATAATGGCTGCGAAATTCGCCGCTACTGATATCATACGCGATCATCTCACCGGAAAATTCCCGCGGGATGCGGACAGCTTCCTTGGTACAGAATATATAAAAAGATTCTTTCTCGAGCAGCAGGCTCTTATCTTTGCGGGCAAAGATCGGCTCGAAGAAATCCTCGGCCGCATGTGCGCCTAATTTTCCGAAATCCAGCACTTTATCATGATTGATGTTCTTGTAGCCGATGATACCGCCTTCACCTTCTCCTTCCAGGTCGATATTCATCACCAGCTTGTTCCCGTTCTCCTTCGTTATCTTCTCCCTCGTCTCGATGAAATTGTCTTCCTTGTCAAAAAGCAGCTTATTTCCCTCGTAGACTTCCTCCATGTCCTGCCACTCCACCCGCGCCTGGCAGTTGAAGAGCCGGATCTGATTAAGCCGTTCACCGGAGGAAAGCTTCACGAGGAATGATTTCGGAATGACTTGCAACCAAAGTTCGCCTTCATATCCCACCGGCACGGTATCGAAACGCGAATAGCCGTCCACAAGGAGCCTGGTCTGCAGATCCACCCGTCCGGTCGAACTTTTGCTCGACGCGAAAGCGAACTTCTCCTTCGGCAGGCCCAGAGTCTCATTAAGTCTTATGAGATATACGCCGTTCCTTTCGAGCGGATTTCGAAGGTCGGCCCGATAGATAGACTCTTTCGCGATCACGTCGCGAATCTTCTCGCCCCGTTGCGGCAGGAAAGTCCCCCGCATGCGGTAGACTTCTTCGCTGATCCCTAGATCCAGGCTAGCTGGCTGGATATTCTTCGGATCCGCCTTGATTTCTCCCGCTTCGATCATCTTCCTGATCATTTGCGAGGGGAATACTCCGAGATTTTTCATCTTTTCTTCCATGAGATTCTTGAAATTATGGCAAAATTATGATTTGCTATCTAGCGGACTATCCGGAATAACGACATTGATTGTCGTCCTGGACTATGTCATCCCGGACTTGATTCGGGATACGTCTCTATTCCAGAATCATCGTCACATATCATCAAGACCATACGATTGACGGCTGGACCTGACATATCGTAGATGCTGAAACGAGTCCAGTATGACGTTTCTATATCAGCACATCTTACACCTTTCAGACTTCGTGTCTATTTGGAAAGATGAGTAATTTTTCCAGATAATATTCGCACCAGCCAGCCCTGGCAACTGCCTGATGCTTGAATTATCTCAAATCCGCCCACTATGAAACCGGTCCGAAGACCGGTCTCATTATCCAAAACTATAGATTGACTTTGATTCCTATGCCCATCGTGGAGGTAACGGTAACACTCTTGATGAATTCCCCCTTGGCACCTGTCGGCTTGTTGTCGCGGATATTCTGGACGAAAGCCTGGATGTTGTCGCGGAGCTTCTCTTCTCCGAAAGAGACCTTCCCGACGAGCTGGTGGATATTGGAAGTGTTATCGTTCTTGAAGCTCAGCTTTCCTTTCTTGAGCTGCTCGACGGTACCCTTAATGTCGGTAGTGACAGTGTCGGTCTTCGGCGAAGGCATAAGCCCTTTCGGACCGAGGATCTTGGCGACGCTTGCCATCTTTCTCATCATGTCCGGAGTAGCTACAGAGACATCGAAATTGACTTCCTTAGTGTTCTTGATCTTGTCGATGAGATCCTGGCCGCCAAACACATCGGCTCCGGCCGCTTCCGCCTCAATCAGCTGTTCGCCTTCTGCGAATACCGCGATTTTCTTTTCCTTTCCGGTTCCGTGCGGCAGGACGATAGTACCGCGGATCTGCTGGTCAGCCTGCTTCGGGTCGATACCCGTCCTGAGGTGCACCTCGACGCTCTCATCGAATTTCGAGTTGGCGTTCTTGACCAGTAATTCCACCGCTTCATCGATCGTATAGGTCTTGTTGCGGTCTACTTGCTCTTTCAGAGCCCTGTAACGTTTTGATCTTTGCATATTTTTCTCCTTTCGTGGTACGAGCGCTTATTACAAAGCTCCCACAAATAAATGATTAATGTTACACAAACTGCCTATTCTTTGTCATCCTCAGGTACTCCGAAGGATCCCGCTACCATGCCGATAAAATTCACTAGTACGCCCCGATATCGATATTTATATTTGCATAGTAACGGGATTCTTCGCTGCGCCTTGCGGACTTTATCCTCGCAAAGCAAGGGCTCAGAATGACAGAAAAACTATTCCTCTATCGTCACACCCATGGACCTGGCGCTACCCACAATGATCTTCATTGCCTGCTCTACATCATTGGCGTTGAGGTCCTTCATCTTCTTCTCGGCAATTTCCCTGAGCTGCTGTTTTGTCAGCTTGCCTACCTTATCCTTCTGAGGGACTTTCGAACCCTTCTCGATCCCAGCCGCCTTCATGATGAGGTTGGTAGCCGGAGTGCCTTTCATGAAATATTCGTATGATTTGTCTTCGTAGACGATGATCCTTACCGGCACGATATCGCTCAAGTCCTTGGAATCGTTATTGAAGCGCGTGCAGAATTCCTGGATATTGATACCCGCTTGTCCGAGCGCCGGACCGAGTGGGGGGGCCGGAGTCGCTTTTCCCGCCGGAATCTGTACTTTTATCGCTTTTATTATTTTCTTTGCCATATATTTCTGATAATTTTAAATCTTCTTAATCTGCAAGAAATCCAACTCGATAGGAGTCTCGCGCCCGAACATCTGCACCAGGACTTTGATCTTACCCTTCTCTTCGTCTATCGAATCGATCTTGCCGTCGAAATCCTTGAACGGGCCGTCCACGATCTTGATGATGTCGCCGATACCCACGTCGATCTTGTATTTAGGTTCCTTGACGCCCATGCGCTTCTTGATGCCCGACATCTCTTCTTCTTCGATCGGCGTCGGGGTGGTTCCGGAACCGATGAACCCCGTTACGTTCGGTGTATTGCGCACTACATACCACGAGTCATCCGTCACGATCATCTCTACCAGCACATATCCCGGGAATATCCTCTCTTCGACCACTTTCCTCTTCCCGTTCTTGATCTTTATCTTCTTCTCTTTGGGGACCATTACATCGAAGATTTTGTCTTCCATTCCCATCGACTCAATCCTTTGCTTCAGATTGCGACAGACGTTATCTTCATATCCGGAATAAGTATGCAGAACATACCAATTACGCCCAAAATCTGCTACTTGTTTTGGCATAATCTTCTCTTCTTAATGATTAAATCTAGCCCACTATAATCCTCTGGGCCAGATAACTGAACAGCGCATCGGCTCCGCCCATGAAAGCGGCGGTCAGAAGGCTTGCCCCGATCACTAGGAACGAGTCTTTGATCGTCTTCTGCTTGGTGGGCCAGCTCACTTTTCTCATCTCTGCGCGAACTTCTGTAATATAAGTTTTGATGTCCATCTATATTTGTTTAAGGCTTAAAACTCTCGATTTTAAAACGGCCCTTGGAGGCCATTAATCATATTTTCAATATACGATTACATAATATCTCTAAAACAAAATAAAGTCAAGTCTGGCCGATCCTTAGGCAGTCCCGGAGCTTCAGCGCCTTTTTCCCGCATTTTAAGCCAAAATATGCCTTATTTTTCGTCCTTCTCCGCCAATATCACATTTTCCCCATCCCAGCACTACTTTCCGCCCCAGACACCAGAAAAAAATGGAATAATAGTTATTATTCCAGCATTATTGAAGCCCTCTCGAGAGTTTCGGTCAGACAAAGCTCCAAGATATTTTCAAGCTGTCGATTAGAAGCTGCGATTCCCGATTCATTTCGTTCCTGTATCGCCCTTCTTTTTTCGACTGTCATCGTGCCTATCCGACCTTCGTAAATCTTCTCTTCCCCGATATCCGTTCCATTCATGTCCGATCACTTTCTTCTTATCATACGCTTTTCCTGCAAAGATGCCAAAGCCTAATATTCAAATAACTCCAAAACGGCATATCGTATAATAAAAATAATCCCTATTTATTAGAATAGAGCAAAAAACACAGTGCGTCTGTATGCCAAGCCTCATATCCTGCGACAAACCGTACAGTTTGTCATTCTGAGCCCTGATCTTCGTCAGGATAAATTCCGCGTAGCGAAGTCGAGGAATCCCTATATTACCGCAAACTTCCATAATCAATGCTACCCGACCTATAGCTCTTTCATCTGTTTACAAGCTTTTGAAAAATCATAACAATCGAAACTAAAGCCGGGCAAAGATAAAAACCATCCCTTCTTATTGATTTTATCCTCAGCTTCCTTGATTATATGATGCATACTCTCAACGTATGAGCTATTCTTATTGATATCGACTCTTTTTTTGCACAAATCGATATACTGGAGATAATGTTGCTTTTCCAAGGTAGTTTTATTTCTAGAGCCATCTTTAATTGACGAACCTCTGGGAAAATATCTTCTTTTTAAATAGATCTTACCCGTTAAAGAATTCTCCCCATCCATTCCTATTTTCAGTATTCCTATAACGTTATTGAATTCCCATGCAGAGAATGAAGAACCTCTTGTTAAGAACTTTTCCCTTGTATCTTTGCGCGCATTCTTCCAGCTCGGATCTTTTTCCATTTGCTGCCGCTCTCTATCTAAAGCATCCTTCTCTTTTTTATGATAATAATCCTTACTCTGCTCATAAATAAAGAAATTAAAGAAAGTATTCCTTATCATGGTTTTAGATTAACAGAAATAATCATATCCCCACCTACAACCATCTCCTTCTTACGATAATGAAGGACAATATGAGCACGAACAGGAGTGTCAGCAGCATGATATCGAAGAAAGCCATCGGATCATCTTGCAGCGGCAGCGGCACATTCATGCCGAAGATGCTGGCGATGATGGTAGGCACCGTGAGCACGATAGTCGCGATCGTAAGGACCTTCATCACCTTGTTAAGGTCGTTGGTCAATATGGCCGAATAAGCCTCGCGGATGTTCTTGATGGACTTGAGACCGTTCTGGGATAGCTCCAGCGTCTGCTTGCTATCCAATACCAGGTCCTCGACCACATCCACATCCTTATCGTATATCGTGAGATATTTCCCTCTGAGGATCCTCTCGGTGAGAGCGATAGTCGGCACCAGCGCGGAGACGAAGTCGTTGAGCGTTTCCTCTTCCTGGACCAGGAAGAGGATATCCCTGTTGCTTAGATTGGTCATCTCGAACTTCTTCTGCTTGATGTCCTTGAGTATCCTATTGAGATACGAATCATAGTTGCGGAATATCTCAGAGATGGTCTTGAGGACGAAATACGTCCGCTTCGTGGTAAGGAAATCCGGATCATTCTTGAGAAAAGCGCGTGTGACCTGTTCCTCTTCCTTGCAGATGGTCACGATATATTCCTCGGTGATGATTATGAGCAGAGGAGCAGTAGAGATCACTCCCTCTTTCCTGATAGGAAACCTTATGATCATGTAAAAGATACCGTCGTCTTTCTCAAGGCGCGATATCTCATTCTCGTCAAGGCCGTCCTCGAGTATCGTCGGGTCGATCCTGAACGTCTCCACAAGATGACCGACCTCCTCTTGCGTAGGTTTCATGACCTGCACCCAGCTTCCTGGCTCGATGTTCCCGATCTGTCTAAGCTCGGGCGATTTCTGGGAATTCTTATATACATTGATCATAGGTGTGACAAGATTATTATGATTAGAGATGCTGGACGCTGATATCCAGCATATTTTACCAGCATCACTGGTTCGTCTGCCTAGCAGGGCAGCTTCTCCGCCCGTCAGAATATCTTCCTTGCTTCTTTCCATATGCTGTCGTCTCCTTTCACCGTCTTGAGCCAATACCACCATTCCCCTCCCCAGAGGTATGCCTCGGAAAACTCCACATTCGAGACGAAATCGATATTCCTGCGGAATTGCTCCGCGTTCATAGATTCGTACTGCTCCTCGAGCGGCATTTCCAGTATGTTTTTCGGCCCCCAGGGCTCGCCCTGGAGTTCCACGATAATTATCTTGTCCACATCCGTAAAGTAAGTAATAAATGCGGCCTTGAAGCGGTAAAAAAGCGAAGAGATAGGATAATGGACATAGCCTAGCTTATCGTTCCAGACGATACGATAAAGTGTAGTACCCAATATATCCGCCCGGCTGGCAGCGCTATACCAGGTACTGAGCTCCCCGCTGTCGGTTATGATGATAGGTCTGGTGGGATCAAGATTACGCACGACAGCGATTTCCATATCGAGCAAGTCTTCATTGATCGTCGGACACTCTCCGTATGGCAAAAAAGGTTCGTTCTCAACCTGCCAAGCGATTATGGCAGGATTGTCTTTGTAGCGGTCGATGACTGTAGTAATCGTCTCTTCGATCTCGGCCGTACGCGCTTCGCCATCCAAGTCATCCACCCACTCCGGTATATGGCACTCCGGCCACCGCGGCTGCTTCTGCCCGACCACGAACACGATTCCGGCGCCGCGTGATGCGGCCTGTTCTATCTGCCAGTCCAGATCATCGAATATGTATTTTCCTCTTTCTTTCTCTATCTCGGTCCAGTATGCCGGTATCCGCAGGCGTTTCACTTCCAGGTCGTCCAAAAGAGCAAGATACGTTTCTTTCCAGTCCAAACCCATATACTCCGCGAATGGCTTGCTATATGTCACTCCGTAGACCACCTCGGAATTGCGAGGCGAATAAATGAAGAATATGACTATAGAGAAGCATATGAGCAGCCCGAACAGGAACAATATCGTCCGGTTCGCTCTCTTCATCTTCCACTCATGCCCACCCCCCCTTGTCCTGATGTCTGACATACCTATTACGTCTTAAATTAAGCGATTAAGATCAAACCTATAGCGATGAGCAAGAGAGCGATGCATTTCTGCGCCACGACCCCCTTGTCGGTCTGTTCATGGAAGAATGCCGGCAGCTTCTTCGAAAGCATGATCGCCATTATCAACGTGAAAGCGTACTTCGTAGCTTCCAGCGCATTTATGATTACTACATCTCTTATATCACCCGCCAGAGATATTGCATAAGTAAGCAGGAATGCGGCCACCGCGGCCGTCACCTTGTCATAGATGAACAGCGCGCCGCTCTTCTTATTCTCGATGATATCGTTTTCCTCGTCTTTCATATTGAATATCGCTTCGCGGTTCCGCGCAGGTATCAGGAGAAGCATCGCGCCGACGAATCCGCCGAATTGGAGGATCATGAATGCATCCAAGAATCCGACGTTAGCGAAGAGATAACTGATTATCGCATAATATGATGCGAAAAGCATGCCTGCGGACATCGCGACGAATATCCCCTTCACCTGAGTTATCCTCTGGCGCGTGATCTTGACCGACATCAAAAATCCGCCTACCACGAAGAGGACGAAGGCCCGAAGCTGCTCCGGCTCAAGGGCGCTTCCGACGAATAGCACAGAGATAAGATAAGTGAAGATCGGCGTCGATACCCCGACGATCGGAGTGATGCGCGACACTTCGCCCATCTGCATCGCCTTATAGAAGACCGTAAGCGCGAAGATAAAAAGCGCTCCGGCAAAAGTCGCCAGAGCAAAGAGCTCCCACGACGGAAACCGGAAGGTCATAGCCGGCCAGATTTCGGCAAGGATCGGAATAGTAAGGAGATACAATATCTGGAATACGCCGGAATAGAAAGCATAGACCACCGGCTTCATCACTTTATTGGAAACGATATGCTTATCAATGATCGCGGTAACAGCGTTCAGGAAATGCGCCAGCACCGCGATGATTATCCAGACTTCCATGTTTTACGGATTTATTTGATTAGTCTTGATCCTGAATCATATATAGTTTGTCATTTCGAACGGAGCACTAGAGAATGTTAGAGATCTGAGAAACGAATGGATATGGCTTGATACGTTTTGTTTATAAACACGGTGCGCGAGGCGCATTATTATTTTCCCAGATCTCTCAGTCGCCTTGCTCCTTCAAGATGACAAGTAACAATACCCGCATATTTTTCCACCCGAACCCGCTGTCTCATCCCTCTACTATCAATTTATTCTTCTCGCATATCTCGGCATACTTCTTGGCACTCGGCCGCACCTTATAGCCGCACTTATCGTAATCCATCTCCACCAGCCCGAACCGCGGAGAGTACCCGTCCGCCCATTCGAAATTGTCGAGAAGCGACCAATGGAGATATCCTTTCACGTCGGCGCCTTCCCCGATGGACTTATGGATCCACTTCAGGTGATCCCTGATGAAATCGGCCCTTCTCTCGTCCTTTGCGTCAGCCAAGCCGTTCTCGGTGACATATATCGGCAGGCCGTATTTCCTCATCCGCTTCAAGACCTCATAGATCCCCTTCGGATATATCTCTGTCCCGATATCGGACACCGCCTTATCGGCGTTCTTGACCATGACGAAAGGATATTTCACATCCCACACGATCCTCTCGTGGAAATAATAATTGACGCCGATGAAATCCTGCTCTTTCTTCGTGAACTCCAAGAATATCCTGTTCCTTACATAGTCCCATATCCATACCGCAAAACGGCTTACGGGATCCTTGTAAAGCGGCTCGACATAAGAATAGTTTTCCGCCATGGCCACGCAGGCTTTCGAATCGATTTCCTTGATGGCTCGATAAGCCCTCTTATGTGCCCACGCAAGATTGAAAGATGCTGAAGCGCAACCGATAAGGTTATATCTCTTGCGAGGCGGAAACCTGCCGATAATGTACCCTTGAGACGTATATATCATCGGCTCGTTGATTGTAATCCAAAAATCAACCGAATCTCCCAATTCTTTTGCCACATAAGCCGAATATCTGGAAAAATATTCCGCCGATCGCGAACTTCTCCACCCTCCTTCTTCCGATAGCCATGCGGGCATCGTAAAGTGCCATATAGTCACCATTGTCTTGATACCTCTTTTCCTTAGGCTTTCCAGCATCTTACGATACCGCCCTATCGCCGCGGTATCGAATATTCCGGGCGTGGGCTCTATCCTGGACCATTCCAAAGACAGCCGGAAGACATTCTGGTGGAGTTTTTCCGCAACATCGAAATACTCCTCGTACCGGTTCCAAAAATCGCAGGCTCTTCCCGCCGGAAAATCCTTAGACCAATTACATCCGTCGATCCCGCCCTCGACCTGATAGGACGAGCACGCCGACCCCCACAGGAATCCCTCCGGAAACTCCAGTTCTTTTTTCATAGGCATTGTCTTAAGTCACCTATATTATAACCCATTTTCATTTTTATCAAAATAAAAAACCGTTTTCCTCATGCCGGGAAAACGGATGCATGTCATGAAGAGAATAAGCCCCGCATAGTCTTATTATTATCCATATCCTCTTTTATCCATTCGAGAACTATGATAAGCAGCTTCTCCCATATAAGTTTGTATGTTTCATAAGGACATTCCTCGACCGGATTTAGCCAGAAATCTTCGATTCCCGGAATCGTTCCATTTATCCGAGGTATCGCGGTTTCCATTATCTTTCGGGCTTCTTCCCTGGTTAGCTGCCTGAGAATCAATCTCCTCTCAAGCGATTCATGCAAAGTATCTTCCGTCTCGGTTGTCGCATCGGGCATGACTTTTTCTGGACAGATCTTCACGGATACCTACATTATCACCGGAATTATCAGAAGCACGAATGCCGCCACTTCTCTATCTACGAGATAGAATAAAACGACTAACCCAAGATAAATGACTCCCGCAATCAACGGCAAATGACCTTCTTGGCCCAGATTTCTTGCCTCCTATTTTTTCGAAAGATAGCATATACGATAATCTTTGTAAATGACCCCAGGAAGCTCCGGTCTTCATACGGAATCATGTCCTTGGCCACAAGAAAGATCAGAAAAATTTCTCTGATCAGTCCGATTTTCTGTGATTTGATTTTCCTTTTCGTTAAATTTGTCCTTATGTTTTGTCCGTATCAGCAATCCCCTTCTTCGCAGTCTTTCCATTCTTCATCACATTCTTCTTTATCGCAATCTTCGCAATCCTCCCATTCTTCTTTGTCGCAATCTTCTTCACAATCAACCCATTCTTTATCGTGGTCTTCATAATTCCATTCTCCGTCACGGCTCCTGTCCTGAACTTCATAGTCCCATCCATATTTCTCTCGTTCATCGTAGCAGCTGCCCGGCACTCCTTTTATGCCGCACCACCGTTTCCCCCATCCCCAGTAATTCTTATCCTTCCTCACATCGTAATAAGTGTTATCTTAGTCTCCTGTATCTATTCTCCATGTCTCGTCCCGCTGCTATTCACCATATCCGTAATCACTGCATTCCTCTTCATAATCATCATCCGCAAGTGCGTGTCCTGTAAATACGGTCAGCAGGACGATGAGCACGGCTATTATCATCGCGTTCTTTGTTTGTCTTATGCTCATTTCAGATCACCTTTTTGTTTCTTCTTACGGCCAGAATAGCCATAATTTATATATTTTATCACAAAAAATAAGGGTAGCAACCTGCCAACCCTTACCACTTCCGGCAATACAGCCTAGTCAAGCCCCTCCATCTCCGCCTTGACCTCCTCGAATTCGTTCTCGATTGTCTTGAGCATGAGACGGCTCTCCTTGATGAGCTTGGCGCCCTCTTTGACCTTGAAAAGCCCTTTTTCGAGGTCTACCTCTTCCTGCTCATCGAACCATTTTGATATCTGCTCCAGTTTCTTGAGCGAATCGCTCAAGCCGTTCTTGATTTCTTTCGGCATAATATTTACTTGAATTTCTTAATTATCTTGATGAATGATCTTGCCTCGCCGTCCCATACCCTTATCTTTACCACGTCGCCTTCACGCATCTGCTCCACGGACCGTATGCTTGATCCATCCCTGGAGATTATCCCGTAACCCATCCGCAGATGCCTCTGGGGATCATTGAGACTGATTGTCTTTTCCAAGCGCCCTATCGTGTTTCCTGTCCTTTCCGATGCCATCTCGAATCTTCTTTCCAGGACATTCCACGCGGTTTCCAATCCATCCTTCCGGCTCCGGAGCTCTTCCTCGATATATCCGATCGCTTTACCCCAAAACGCCTCGTATCCGTCATCGGTATCAGTTATTATTTCCCGGAATCCGTCCTCGATCCGAAGCGACGCTTCCCCGATGCGCTGCCTGCAGCTGCTTAGTCTCTCACAGTAGCTATCCAGGATATTCCTTTCGAAATATCCTATCTTCTCTATCTCTCTTTCCCATAATCCGCCGATGAGCCGGGCCGCTGCCGTCGGCGTCGAGACCGGATAGTCTGCCGCAAGTGACAGGAGCGATATATCTCGGTCATGGCCCACTCCGCATATCACCGGCACCTTCATATTCTTCGCTTCCCTTATGAGAGCCTCATTATTGAACGCCTGCAGGCTCTCCAGGCTTCCTCCGCCCCGGATTATCACCAGCACATCGACATCGCATTTCTCAAACGTACGGATGGCGCTTATGAGCTCGAATACGGCCCGCCGGCCTTCCACACTCGAATTTATCAGCTTGATGGTGAGGCCGAACTGCCCGACATTACTCATAAAATCTCCGATAGCCGCCCCTTCGCGCGAAGTGATGAGTCCTATCTTACGTGGCAGCATCTCGAACCTTTTCTTCTTATCCTCATCGAACACCCCCTCCTCTTCCAACTTCTTCCTCAGACGTTCATATTCCTTCTTGAGTTCTCCTTCCCCTTCCAACTCGATAGAACTGACGCGAAAACTCAGCCGTCCATATGGCTTGTATATCTCCGGATAGCCCGAGACCATAACTTCCATCCCTTCCTCCAGTTTCACCCCCAAGACATCGTATTGGTAACGGAATATGAAACAGCTCATCACGCTTTCATCTTCTTTTCCCTTGATACTGAAATATACCGCCCGCTGTCTTTCGTCGATACTCGATATCTCCCCTTTGACTTTCGCATCGTATGTGGACAATTTTCCGTTCAGAAGGTCGAGATATTCGCCTACCGAAAAGACTTTTTCTTCCGCCTTGTCTTCGACGGGTTCCATACTGAAGAATGCGAGCGCGCTAAGGTCTTTCTCTTCCGTAGCCCCGACCCGACCTTCCTCTTCAGCCACGATCCGGAGTATCTCTCTCCCGTACTTCTGGTATTTCGCTTCCTTTATTCCTTTAATCGCGGTAAGCTCCCTCTTGTCTTTCGGACACGTACGCGCGATATCTTCCAGAATCTTGCTCGAAAGCACACGAAAAAGCTCCACGCCCTCTCTTCTTGCCGCTTCATTCCTCCAAATCGTCAGTTTTCTAAGTAGTATCTCGAACATGTTCCCATTATACCAGATTTAAGAAGAGGGCATAAGGACCGGCTTTAAGGTAGCGTTTCTCCGTCAAAAAACAGGGTTTTGAGCCCTGTTTTTCGTATGACTATTCCTCATCGATGTCTGAATCCGGTTCCGTACCCTTCATCGCCCTGTTCTTATTGATCAGCTTATTAGCCGCCAGAAAGATTACCATAAGGAGCAGGAAAAGTATCGCCCAGTCCTGCGTATTCATATATCGCTCCGTCTCTATCACGGTCCGCACAGTGTCCTCACAATCAGGACAGTCTTCGATATTCGCATCATCACCTCCGTTCGTTTGCCCATTTGAGCCATTGGCGCCGTCCACAGCACCGCCATTTCCCGATCCGCCCGTAGTACTTGCACCCTCGCTGGGGACAGAGCCGCCCTTTTCTCCTCCGCCGCAGGAAGTCGAAGGTACATAGATACGCGGATAATATACGGAAGTTTCCGCGCACATAGTCCGCACTTCCTGTTCTACTGTCACCGCGTCATTCTCGCAATTGGTCGAAGTGAGGCGGAAGTAATAGGTCGTACACGGCTCCAGAGCTTCGATCGTGACCGAGTGGCTCTTTGCCGTCTCGTCAGTATTCTCGCAACCCGCAGTCATCCAATCATATCCATAAGAAGGAGCATCGCCCAAAGAATGGGAGGCCTTGGAATAAACCACACAGGTAGTACCCTCGCGATTGGTCTTCCACGCAAGATCGACACGATCCTTGTAGAGGCCCTCGAGAGTAAGATCGTGGATATAAAGCGAGGTTTCCTCGACTGCATTATCTTCCTCGGCCGCCTCAGTCGTGAAAGATATCTCATCGCTTACCGCTTCGTCATTCCCCCGCGAAGAGATGACGCGGCAGTGATAATCCGTATCCGCTTCGAGCTCGTAGATAGTGATGTTGTGGTTCTTGAGCTTGTAGTCTATGTCAAAGGTGGAAGAGGAGAACGTATAGCCATAATCAGGTGCGCGGCCGATCCCATCGTGCGAGTGTTTGCTGCAGACCACGCGGCTATCGGAAGCATAATTCGTAGTCCACATGAATTCTGCCGTGCTTTCCGTCACCTCGTTCGCTTTTGCATCCTTGATGAGGAGCTCTTCCGCATCATCTTCATCTTCATCCGTGCAGATACAAGAGCATCCGTCGCCGCCTTTTTCATTCCCGTCATCACACTCTTCGCCTTTCTCCACGATATCGTTTCCGCAGACCGGCTTTTTGGTCCGACGACCCAGGAAATCTATCCCTTCCTTGCACTGTCCGGCACCCAGGCTCACATAATAGAAGTATCCGTCTTTCGGATAGGTCTGTGCCCATCCATCGGTATATTTTTCGCCCACGCCGTAGTTTCCCGACTTGAGACCCGCGAACACGTAGCACCCGTCAGAACCGGTCGTCACAGTCTTCACAGTATGGCATGCACCGGTAAAATCATTGCCGCCCAACAGCTTGAAAGGAAGGAAATCCACACTCTCATCATTTATGACTGCGAAAGGACAGGAGACGAGCTTGATCTCAAAGCCGCCCAGAGTATCTTCGCCGGCGTCCGCCCTGCCGTTGGCATTATCGTCCTCGTATTTGCATCCGGAGATCGATCCCCGGTTCCTGGTGCAGGAGTTGGAGCAGCTGTCGCTATCATTGCTATTGCCGTCATCGCACTGTTCATCCATCTCGATCTTGCCGTTACCGCACTCGCTGCATGCTACGGCCTTCTTGTACTCTACGTTGAGATATGCCCAATCAAGACAAGAGTTTGCGCTGTTTCCGCCTTCGATCTTCATCCGCAGCTTGATATTTCCGGTATCCGCGCCTTTGTAAACGGAATCAAGGCTGCATTCTTCCTCATTATTCCGCTCGCTTTCGCCGAGGTCGCATACTTCCACGTATCCGGATCCGTTCCAAGCCTCCAGAACTACACCGGCATCGCCTTCTTTGTGTTTTATATTTACTTTGGCACTCCCGATCACCGAGTCTTCCGGATTGTCGATCTCCCAGTTCATATAGATATACTCCGTACCGTCAGCTTTCATGAGGGCGCACCATCCGTCGTCCTTGCTTGTTACCTTCGAAGTATTCGAAGTCTTTCCGTCGCTCAGGAATACCTGATCAGGAACTTTTGCGAAAGTCTCTACCTCGAAGACATTGTCTATCTCTCCGTCACAGTTATTGTCCTTGCCATCGCATACTTCGCGGTTATTGACGCAAGATTCGATCTGACAGGAAGCACTGCATCCGTCGCCGCTCTTGTTGTTCCCGTCATCGCATGCTTCGTCTTTCTCTTTTAGCGCGTTGCCGCACACGGGCTCGCTGGGCACTGATGCCACGGTGAATGAAAGATCACATCCGTAATCCCCGCCTTCCGACACGACTCCGCCCTGTCCGTCCTGCTTGATGCCTCCCACAGTCGGAGTATTGAGAATCACTTTCCAGACATCCTTCCTGTCAGAAGCGCTGACAGACGCCTCGTCCACAGTATCGCCTTCATTCTCCGCACTCTCTTCCTCGATGAAAGGGCACAGATTCTTTAGGCACCGCACTTCATCCTCATGGTTAGTCTGGCAGTATTCGCCTATAGTCCCGTCGTAACCGCTCGGAACCTTGGCGCCATTACGAGGTTTGTACTTCTCTACTACGGCATATCCGCCGTCACCCTTGCCCGAATAGGATACAGTAAAGGTCTTTTCCAGCTCCTCGCCACCGCTGACTTGTCCAAAATCCATGTTGCTGAGGTTTACGATGATGGGCCAAGCCACACTGGAGATATTTCTCTCAGCTCTTATCGTAAGAGTGCCGCTTGCGAAGAAGAGGCACGCCATCACGATGATCGCCTTCGATTTTCTAGATTTAATAGTCATATATTTGATTAAGAGTTCAAATTAAATTCTATGGTTATATCTCCATCCGGCACGATCAGCATGTCCTCAGCCATGAAGGCCGATCCGATGGTGAGTCCGGTATCTTGCAGTCCGTCAGAAGCATTCTCGGTTCCGTCTCCAAGAAGGACGCTCACGGGTTCGCTCTTCATAAGTTCTTTTTCTCCCGATCCCGCCTTGTCGTCGTCATCGCTCTCTCCGTCCACGGCGAAATCATCCTCTTCCCGGTTCAACATGTCGTTCCTGGTAGTAGAGGTATCTTCTTCTCCGTCTTCGTCTCCGGTCTTCGTAGTGCTATTTTTCTCCATTTCCTGAGCTGTCTTCGAATCGACGATCATCATCCCGGTCGTATCCGTCTCCCCCAGGAGCTCAAGCTCTTCCTGAGTAAGAAGACTCTTATCGATAGGAGGACAAAAATCTCCGTCGCTTATATCCTTGGCCGTGAGCATGAAATTCCGCTCGTAGTCGGTCGCCACTACCTTTATCCTGGCGGTGGCGGATACGGCAAAATAGTTGGAGCCGTTCTCCTTGATCGCGAGCGGAAGCCTCCACTCGTACTTTCCGTCATTCTCAGTATTCTTCACGACCGTCGCCCACGTCTTCCCGCTATCGGCAGAATAATAAATATCGACGGACAGTCCGTCATCGCCCCCATTGGAGTTATCAGCAGTCCATGCAATCGTGTAATATTTCCCGACGATCCACGTTTCGCCCCCGTTCGGGTATTCCACTGTAACCTTCGGAAGCTCGAAAACCTCCCAGTCTGAAGCGCTGTCCGTATCGCGACCATTGGCGCTCCTGCCCAGGATCGTTCCTAGCTCCGCGGTAACCACCCCCTTGGTCCACACGCCCGCGCCGTAGTTATTCCATCTCGTATCCGCCTTTCCCCAATTCATCTGATCGACGATATTCCCCGAAGCATCTTTGATAAGGAGCATATCGGCGGTGTTGCCGAGGCCGCTTCCGATGACGCTTGGAAGATTGATCTTGACCGTGTCGTCAGGCACGTTCCAGTATTTCCAGGTGCTCTCCTTGTAGGCGACCAGCGCGTATCCTTTCGCGCCGATCACAAGATCACGGCTTGCCAGCTTGTCACAACTCTCCGAATTGCATACCGACCAGTCCTTGATATTCATGTCTTCCTTGGTCGGATTGTAGATTTCGAACCATTCGCTATCCGCATCGCTCGACTTTCCTCCATGGCTCGCATCGGCGTAATAATACACCTTATTGATCTTGAGAGACGTCTCGCAATACTCCGATGAGACGTCAAAAGCCGCCGTCCTTACCGGCCCTCTTTTACCGCCATAGCAGACTGCGGCTTTCACCGTAGTTCCCCGGAGCAGCGTAAACGGTCCGGAATATCCGATAGCGCGTCCGCATTGCGGTTCACTGCCGTCGGTGGTGTAGAAGATTTCCGCACCCTCCATAGCCGACTCAAGTTCGACCCTGAGTTTTCCGTCATTGCAATAATCCCCTCCGTCCGGACTGATATCGACTTCATCGTCGATTATTGTCGCCGTCACGCCTACAACATGCGCTTCGTACGCACTCACGGCAGGGGCATTGCTTGCAAGCACCACGCCGAAGATACAGAAATACGCAGTTATTTTTGTGACTGATTTTTTGATATCCATACCTTTGTTTGATTTGATGGATTAAGCTATATTAAGATTCTCATTGTTCCTCAGGAATATCCGGACTGGGAGCCGGGTGCCGATTAACTCGTTATTCTACGACTTTTTACCGATTTGTCAATGGCATCTCTTAGAATATCCGCGGTATCTCGAATATCACCAATCTGCCCTCATATTCTTTCTCCTGGGCTTCCGAAGGCACCTTGATCGTGAATTCCAGATTCTCATTTTCCCCCGCTTCTAGCGTGAAACCGTCACGGTTCGTTTCCAGGAATCGGGAAGCCTCGCCCCACTTATAGATCTTCACATATGCATCATTTTCACCGCCATTCCGGATCGTTATGAAGCGCGTCGATGAATCGCCCCGCGGAAGCGATCCAAAATCCAGCCCTTCGGCCGTAGCATCGGAATCTATCTCGCTTTCCGCGCCTATCACCATCACCGAAACATCATATTTTTCCGCTACCATGAACTGCATTACCATAAATCCCAAGACAAAGATGAATACGAAGATTACCAGTGACTTCAGTTTTCCCATCAGCCCCTCTGATCCGGTCCGTCTCCCGAAGAAACGCCCGCGCGCCTTATCCTTCAAGACTCCGCCGCCTTCTGTCGGCTCCTTTTCTCCCATCAGCCCGATTTCTTTCTCCATATGTCGTATTTATCGATTTAAATACATCATGAGCCGGACCTCGCATCCATGCCTGTGCCCGTTCATACAAAACAAAAAACATCCACCAAAAACTTTCCGTGCTATCTTTTTGTTGGACGCCGTAATCTGCGTTGTTTTGTTTTTATTTTTCCGACGGACAGCCCGAACAGATTCCGGCACCTTCCGTGGCTAACTTGATGGCATTATATAGGTTATTTGCCATATTGTCAACATTTTTTGAAAAACATCCATCGATCCTTAACCGGATGCAAAAGACGGGAGTATGCTTGACGGTATACCGATAAGGTGTTGTTTTTATGTCTAAAATGTACATTCTTTGGAAAAGATAAGAGAAAAATAGTGATTTTTAGCATCAGAGCGAATACCGAAGTAAACGGGATACCTGGAGTCGGAACTGAGATGATCTTCCGGGTAGGCTGCCGGACATGCACTGAGTCCTGGAAAGCGCTTCTCAATAATGTATCATCCGGTAAACTCGGTTTCATATTCCGTTTCAAAGGAAGGCTTCCCGACGAGAACGGATCAAGGGGTGGCGGATATTATATTACGCAAAAGAAAGAGATCGACGATAAAGTCGGCGAAATGAATTATCTCGATTGACTGATATGCAAGCAGATCTTAGGGTCTGCTATTGTTTATCAGAAAAAATCTTGATCCGTAGCGAGGATACTGTCTGATTCTCCAATGCAAATCAAAACAGAGGCCAAAGCCTCTGTTTTCTTTAAGGATTAATATGCGTAATCTTACATCAATGCGTAGATTATACCGCCCGTCAGATCCCTAAGGAAGATCTTTATCGCCGACGCTCCGCTTCCCAAGGAGCTTATGAAGCCTCCTTCGTCGGCATTCGTCCAATGGATATCTTCGACATATACCTTCTTAGGCGTCTGGATATTCCTGACCGTATATATCTTCGGGATAGATTTCCCCTCGGGTTCGAGAACTTCCTGCTCCGCGTCACCAGCATCTATGTCTTCAGGCACGACTTCTGTTTTTTCCATCTCTTCTTCGGATTCTTCTATCTGCTCTGCTATATCGATAGGAGCTTCCGCTTCGGTCCGAACTTTCACGCCCGGCAAGACTGTTTCTTCTTCCATCGCTTCTACGGGAATCTCTACTATGATTTCTTCTTCCTTTGCCGTCTCGAAGAACGCTGCATTATTAACCGTGATCTTATGTTCTCTCTGCGACCCGAATTCTTCTACGATAAGGATAGTATTTTTCCCTTCGAACTCCCCGCTCACTACCGCGATACCGATCTCTTTATAATTCTGTCCGAGTATATTTTCCCGATGACCGGTGCTTTCCATGAGAGCCTTGTGCGCGCCCTCGGCAGTGACGAAGTCGATAGCGAGGTTCTCCGCGGCGTATACATACTCGTATCCCGCCTTCTCGAACCAGAACCATGGCGTCACCCCTTCCGGACTAGTGTGCTCGAAATATTGGTTGAAGAGCATGTCATCCGCTTTCATCTTCGCCGCCCGTTCCAGTCTCTCATTTACCGCAAGCATCCTGAGCCCCGCTTCGCTCCTTGATCCATTCGTAAGCTCCACCATCGTGCCGGAAGTTATCTGGGACGCATAGGCGAAACTGATATTTATGGTGAAGATGAATATGAATATCACCAAGGCTATCTTTTGGATTTTTTGTTTATTGGTCTTGTTCATAGCTCTTTATTTAGCTTTCCTTGAGGGTTAATTTCCCTTAAATAAAAGAAAAAGGGTCTCAGTCACCCTTTTCCTTTTATTTTTCCATACTTTAAGTATACACCTTTTCGCCCGGGAAGTCAACACCGACTGCCTGGTATTTATTTCCTCCGGACTTAAGAAAAATTTCCCCATGGCCAGCTGCTTCCGGTTATGAGTTATCCGTTATCAGCCATGGGTTATTTCAGTTCCGCCCCGGTCGTATAAAGATTGAATTCCGCCTGATTCACGTTCATCACCAGTCCCCAGTTGAGCTGGTATTTCGCAAATACCGCTTCCGAAGGAACCTTTCTCTTTACCGCTCCTTCGAGAAGATACACGTCTTTAGTTCCCGAAAGCCTTATGAGATCGCACACCGGATACGTGTCCATCTCATACTGGGATATCACCTGCACATCTTCCCACTTGTCATCGTAAGAATCGAAGATAGCCTCATTGGGAATGATCTTCCGCACGCCATCTCTCAGATAGTATATATCCTCCTGCTTACTCACGCGGATAAGGTACGCGTCCTTATATTTGTCGAGCACTTCCCGCTCCACGTCTTTCACATCGTCCCAAGAGAAGCCATAGTTGAGAAACACCTGAGGATTAGGAATATGCCGCTTGATGCCGCTTACCACCAGGTACACTTTATACCCCCCTATCTCCCGGATCAGATTATCCTCGTAGTCCGGATAACTGTCTAGATCTAACTGGGAGATTATCTTTATCTCTTTCCATTTGTACCCGAGCTGCTCGAATACTTCCGGCGTCGAGATCCATTTCTTCTTTCCGCCTATCACCACATAGATCTTCGGAGAGTCCATCGTCCGGATAAGGGCTCCGTCTACGTAAGCAGAGGCTTTGCTCTTATAGACCGCCGTAAGAGTTATGTTCCTTTCCGGCACAGTTACGGAAGTGGCGATAGCAAAGATATCGATGACATAGTTATTATCCCCCGTCCAACGGTCGAAGATCATTCCGACAGCGGGAGAATTCGCCCGGATGGAAACATCTTTTCCGGCGACATAGATTCCCGACCCCGAACCGTTAGTGACCGCGAGCGCATATTTTACGGGTGGCGCATCCTTATAGAGAGCCGTGACCGTAATCGCCTTGGCCGGCATGGTGACCGTTACCGTAGAAAGGATGGTACTGGAAAGATAAGAAGTGTTTCCATCCCATTTGTCGAACACCTTGCCCTCAGCCGGCACACTGGCAGTGATGACGACATCCGTCCCAGCCGAATAGGACCCGGAACCGGAACCGTTCTTGACCGTAAGAACATATTTCGCCGGCGCGATATCCTTGTAAGTAGCCGTCAGGGTGATATTCTTGCCCGGCATCGTGACTGTCGTCGCGATCAGAGTGGCGTCTGCGACATAGCTCGTGTCTCCCGTCCACTTATCGAAAAGTTTCCCGGTTGCCGGCGCGTTGGCTACGATGCTGGCCTTGGCGCCCGAAGCATAGGAGCCGTCTCCGATCCCATTGGTCACTGTAAGGGTATAGGTGGTAGCGGAGACCACTCTGTAGGTAGCAGTCAGATCTATGTTCCCGGCAGGCATGGTCACTGTCGTGGTAGCGTTATATATGCTTGATACATAAGAAGTATCTCCTGTCCACTTATCGAATATCATTCCGCTGGCAGGAGCATTCGCCGTAATAGTCACTTTCTCGCCTTTAGCATAGGAAGCGGAACCGCTGCCGCTGTTTACGATAAGCTGGTAAGTCTCCGCCGGCGCATCCTTATAGGCGGCGGTTACAGTGATATTTGACCCCGGCATGGTCACGGTCGTAGTCGCCGAGGTCACATTGGCAACATAAGCGATGCTTCCGGTCCATTTGTCGAACACCTTCCCGGAAGCCGGAGCGTTGGCAGTGATAGTCACCCGTCTTCCTTCCGCATAGGTCCCGTCTCCGGATCCATTCGTCACCGTAAGCGTATGGGTAACGGTACTCTTATAAGTCGCTGTCAGGCTTATGGCTCTCGCAGGCATAGTTACCGTCACCATGGAAGAAGTCGCGCTGGATACATAAGCAGTATCCCCCGTCCATTTGTCAAATATCATTCCGTTCGCCGGAGCGTTGGCAGTGATAGTCACGTTGGTTCCTTCGGCAAATGACCCTGATCCGACGCCGTTATTTACCGTAAGCGCATAAGTCGCTGCCGCTTTGTCCTTATAAGTGGCGATGAGAGTGATCGATTTTTCCGGAACCGTGACTGTGGTCGTCGCGGAAGTTACGCTCGCGATATATTCTATATCCCCTGTCCATTTGTCAAACACTTTCCCGGTCGCTGGCGCATTCGCCTTAATAGTTATCGTCTGTCCTGCCGTATAGGATCCGTCACCCGTCCCATTAGTCACCACCAGAGTATAGGTAGGCCGCTCATCATCATTCGTCGCCCCGAATTCCTCCACCACCATGATCACATCACCCCCCTCGTATCTGCCACTAATAGCAGCGACACCTACATGCTCATAACTTCCCCCTAAGATATTCTCTTTGTGGCTCTGACTGTTCATGAATGCCGCATGGACAGTCTCAGCTGTATTATATCCGTAAGCTATGTTCTCCCCGATATACGTCCAGCTATACCCGGCATCGTCTATCCAGTCCTCGGGCACTCTACCATCCGGACCCACATGCGCGAAATACTGCTGCTCGAACATGTCTATAGCCTTGTTCTCCGCGGCCGACGTCAGCTTCGGATTGGCCGTAAGAGAATTGAGACCCGCCTCGGCACGCGACTGGTTTATGAGCGTAATGACATTCTCAGCTGTCAGATCGGCTGCCAATGCGATATTCGCCGCAGGAGCAAGGATGATCATAAGAAAAAATAAGACGGCAGTACCTATTAACCTCCGCCCTTTTGCCATTGTCATATCCATATTCTTACTTTATAACGATAGGAATGTTCTCTGAATCTTTCTTGATATATTATATCATCCGCGGCCCCTTCCAACAATCGGGTTTCTCTGCCTCCCTTTTCTATCCTAGGACCCGTCATCCTCCCCTTCGAACCGGTATCGCCGACCATTTATATAGACGCTCTGGACTATCCCGATCACTAAAAGGAATGAGACCAACGAACTTCCTCCGTAGCTTACGAACGGTAGAGGGATTCCCGTCACCGGCATTACCCCCATATTCATGCCGATATTTATCAACATATGAAAGACCAGCAGGAATACCGCTCCGAGCACCATAAGCTTTCCGAAATTATCCTGCGCTTCCTCGGCGATCAGGAACATCCTGTAGAAGATTATCGCAAAGAGTGCCAGTACCATCGAAGCGCCGATGAACCCCATCTCTTCCGCGATTACCGCGAAGATGAAATCGGTATGTTTTTCCGGCAGGAAATTGAGCTGGCTTTGCGACCCATGCCCCAGCCCCTTGCCCCACAAGCTCCCGGAACCCACCGCCACCATGGACTGGATGACGTTATAGCCGCTGCCTAGAGGATCGGATTGCGGATTTACGAAGGTATTGATGCGATCTTTCTGATAATCGTCCAGCACAAGGAACCAACTTGCCACAGACATAATAGCTCCTAGCAGCACGAAGAGAATAATCTGTTTCTTCTTGAGCCCGAAGACAGAGAGGAGCCCGAACCAGATAAAGAGTATCACCAGTGAGCTCCCCAGATCCGGCTGCAGCAGGATAAGTCCGACCGGCAGTGCCGTATAGAGGCCCGACACCAATATCTTCTTGGTAGTACGTGAATAATTGCCCATTTCCGAAAGGCATTTGCCCAAGACGACAATCATAGCGATCTTGGCGAATTCCGCCGGCTGGAGGCTGAAATATCCGAGATCGAACCATCCGGTCGTGCCGCGCGTATTATTGCCGAGCACGAGCACGGCGAGAAGCAAGAATGCCGTCCCTATATAGAGGGCTCCGCTGTAATTCTTCAGCATGCGGTAATCCACCGATGCGGCAAAGAGCATCGCCGCGAAACCTACCACAGCGAAGACCAGCTGCTTCTTGAAATTCACAAAATCAGCCTCTCCGCCGCTGTAAGAGATGCTATAGATGGTAATGAGCCCTACTAAGACCAGAAGCAGCACGGCCGAAAAGAGCATCTTATCGATTTTTCTTATATGATGGAGATTCATTCTTATGCTTAATGGCTATTCCTCCTCCGTCACCCGGTAATCCTTCATGAAGTTATTCCTGTCAAAGACGTCCGTCTCAGCCCTTATGTCCACTTTCGCCACTTTGGAGATATCTTCCTTGAGATTAGGCAGCTTGATCTCGAACCCCCATCCGTCACCTGAGATCATCGTGAGCTGGGGATAGCTGCCGGCGGCCAGCACTTTATTATCCGCATCGAACAGCACCGCGTGTATATCCACCTTCTTGAAATCATAGGTAGACGTGTTTTCCGTCTCTCCGGTGACCACATACACCTTGACGCTGGTATTCATGCCCAGATTCTCGCCAAGTATATCTATCACGTTCTCATTCAGGTTCTCGATATCATAATCACCCACCACCTCTTCCCATTCGAACTTCGAGAGTTCCAGCTTCACTTCCGCGATCGGCGTAGTGGACTTGATGTTATCTGCCATCAGATATTTGACCGATTCGTCCGAATCGTCTCCGCGAGGCATCACATAAAAGTATCCGTCTTCATTTCCCAATTCGTTCCCCTCTCCATCGAAATATCTGAATATGTACTTCGCTTTCGAAACCCCCCAACTTGTATTAGGATTGGACAAGCTGGCGACAAAATCATAATTGTTCCGGCCATCCTCCACGAATTGAGTCCAATTGACTTTGATATTGTCCACATTCGCCGGCCTCTCCGGCATCGGGCAGGCATTGGCGCAGAACCCGCCGCAATCAGTCTGCTCCTCCCCTTCGTCGAATACTCCGTTCTCACACTTCGGCTTTTCCGGCCAGAAGATGA